>DATGCB010000161.1:0-5931 GCA_035312365.1 Eudoraea sp.
ATTTTAAAGGAAATTCAAAAACGCTTGCCCCTGTACCCCGTAGTGCTCCATGGGGCATCTGCGGTGAATGAAGAGGAAATCAACAGGATCAATCGCGCCGGAGGCAACTTGCCGGAGGGTGCGACCGGGGTTTCAAATAAAGAAATCAAAAAAGCAATAGAATACGGGGTTTGCAAAATAAATATCGCCACTGATACCAGGCTACTCTGGACTCGGGTCCATCGCGAATTTTTCAGGGACAACCCTGAACTTTTTGATCCAATAACCCCGGGAAAACAATATATTGAAGCCTATGAAGAATTTATGATGCAAAAATTCGAAGTAATTGCTGCCACAGGGAAGGCCGAAGAATATTATTAAATATATAATCATGAGCAAACAATCCCCTCTTTTGATAAAGGCAAAAACCGGAGCGAAGGTCTATCACCGCATAACTCCGGAATCGGCAAATTGGAAATACCTTTCATTTGAAGCCCGCGAAATGGATCTGAACGAAAGCTGGGAACACCACACCGCAGAAAATGAAATGGTCATTGTGCTCTTAAGCGGAAATTTCAGTGTAACAAGTGATAAGGGGAGCTGGGAAACGGTCAACGGTCGAAAAGACGTCTTCAGTGGCGTGGCCCATACACTCTACCTTCCGAGGCACACAAATTTTAAGTTAACCGCCCATAGCAAAAAACTTGATATTGGTTGTGGCTGGTGCAGGGCGGAGGTGGATTTTCCTGCCAAATTTGTTACGCCGGAAGACACTCCTACAGTTATATTTGGTGGTGACAATGCCACCCGGCAATTCAATGACCTGGTACCTCCTGGATTTGGATGTTACAGTATTGTGGTCAGGGAAGTATATACCCCTTCGGGCAATTGGAGCTCTTTCCCCGCGCATAAGCACGACGAACGCATCCTGGCAGAAGATGGCACAGTGCTGGAACCCATTCAGGAAGAAACCTATTTTTATAAATTTCAAAAACCCGAGGCTTATGCCATTCAACAGGTTTATACCAAGGACCGATCCCTTGACGAAATTGTAAGGCCACACAACAATGATGTGGTCATGATCCCAAAAGGCTTCCATCCTGTGGTGGCAGAACACGGCTTTCATTGTTATTATCTCAATTTTTTGGCTGGTACGGATCAATGTCTTGCCAATACCACGGACCCTGACCATGAATGGATATACGATTCTTGGACTTCGAAAGATGAGAGATTACCACTCGTAACCGCAGAAATGAACCAGCAGTAAAGAATCAGGCAAATGGGAACTAAAAAATATGATGTCATTACCTTCGGGAGATCGTCGATCGACTTGTATTCGCAGGATATTGGCGCCCCGTTTAATGACATTAAGGGCTTTGATGCCTTTGTGGGGGGTTCTCCCCTGAATATTGCCGTCGGTTGTGCCCGACTGGGGGTTAATGCCAGTTTACTGACTGCCGTTGGCAATGATAAAGTGGGGGAGTTTATACTTAACTTTTTAAAGAACGAGGGGGTGAATACGCATTGTATCCCGGTCAAGGATTCTTCCAGGAGCAGTGCGGTGGTTCTGGGGATTGAACCCCCCGATAAATTCCCATTGGTCTATTATAGAGACAATGCCGCGGACAGCCAGGTCGATATCGACGATGTTGACCGGGCCTGCATTCCGGAGTACCGTGTGTTACTGATCAATGGAACTGCAATGAATATGGAACCTTCCAGAAGTGCCACTTTTTATGCTGCCGAAGTAGCAGACAAAAACAACGTTGATGTGGTCCTTGATCTGGATTTCAGGGCAGACCAATGGCACGATTACCGGGCTTACGGAGTAACAATGCGCGCTGTGTTGCCCAGGGTTAAAATTGCGATCGGCACCGAGGAGGAAATATTGGCCGCTACCATGGATGATGCATCTCAGGTGACCATAACAGATCAGCAAATATCTGCTCCCGAAATTAAGGGGGATATCGATGAATCTATTCATCGTCTGCTTTCCACCGGGATTGAAACGCTTATTGTAAAAAGGGGTAAAGAGGGTGCGAGCATTTACGGAACGGACCGTTTGCGGAAGGACGTGCCCGGATTTCCCGTCGACATCCTCAATATTCTGGGGGCTGGCGATGCCTTTGCCAGTGGCTTTCTCTACGGATTATTACAGGGCTGGAACCATTACAAATCGTGCCGCATGGGCAACGCAAGCGGAGCACATGTGGTTACCCAAAAAGGCTGCGCGAATTTTATGCCAACCCTGAAGCAGTCATTGGAATTTATAGAAAAAAACGGCGGATTTTAAATATCAGCTCAAATGGAGACAAAAAAATTGACGGTAGCACAGGCCACTATCACCTATTTGAAAAACCAGTATGTGGAAAGAGATGGGGTGCAAAACAAATTTTTCGCAGGTTGTTTTGGAATTCTTGGACATGGCAATGTAGCCGGAATTGGCCAGGCCCTGCACCAGAATCCGGACTTCCCATTTTATGTCGCACGAAATGAACAGGCCATGGTCCACACTGCGGCAGCCTATGCGAAGGTAAAGAACAGGTTACAGACGTTTGTTTGTACTTCTTCTATCGGCCCGGGTGCCTCCAATATGATCACGGGGGCCGCGGCGGCCACAATCAATAGAATCCCGGTCCTTTTGATTCCCGGGGACATCTTTGCCAGCAGGCATGTTGCGCCGGTTTTACAACAATTGGAATCCAATTACACCCAGGATATCTCGGTGAATGATTGTTTTAAACCGGTTTCAAAATATTGGGATAGGATTAATCGTCCCGAACAACTGATCACAGCATTGCCAGAGGTGATGCGGGTATTGACCTCACAGGCCGATACAGGGACGGTAACCCTGAGCATCCCGCAGGATGTACAGGCCGAGGCTTTTGACTTTCCCGCTGAAATGTTTCGTAAAAAAGTTTGGCAGGTGGGCAGGACGATGCCCGATGCGAAGCTGCTGAAACAGGCAATTGCTTCCATTAAAGCGTGTAAAAGACCATTGATCATATCCGGTGGAGGAACCATTTACAGCGGAGCTACCGGAATATTGAAAAAATTGGTCGCGCAGACAGGCATCCCCGTAGCCGAAACTTTTGCAGGGAAGGGATCTCTTAATTTTGACAATCCTCAAAATCTTGGAGCGGCAGGCGTAACTGGAACCCCCGGAGCCATCGAAATTGCAAAAAATGCGGATGTGGTCATCGGAGTGGGGACGCGTTACAGTGATTTTACGACCATATCTAAATCGGCTTTCCAGCATCCCGGAGTAAAATTTATCAATATTAACGTAACCGAATTCGATTCCTTTAAGCACGGTGCCTTGCCCCTTGTGGGCGATGCCAGGGCCATTCTTGAAGAAATAGACGAACATTTATCCGATTTTAGGGTAAGTGAAGAATACCGGCAAAAGGTGGAGGGATTCAATGCCAGTTGGGACCAGTTTGTTTCAGAGATCTATGCCGAACAAAATGGGGTGCCAGCCTTTCAGGGGGAAGTGATCGGCGCCGTTAATACATTTTCGGAATCCAATGATATAATGATCTGTGCGGCAGGAAGCCTTCCCGGTGACCTACACAAGTTATGGCGTACCCGGAACCCAAAAGGGTTCCACCTGGAGTATGGCTACTCCTGCATGGGTTACGAAATCGCCGGCGGGCTTGGGGCAAAAATGGCGAAACCGGAAAGTGAGGTATATGTACTGGTCGGTGACGGGAGCTACCTGATGATGTCCCAGGAAATTGTGACCTCTATCCAGGAAAGACAAAAATTGACCATAGTACTGCTGAATAATGATGGATATTCCAGTATCGGGGGCTTGTCTTCCTCCCTGGGAAGCGAAGGTTTTGGCACATTTTACAGGTATCGGAATCAGGAGACCAACCAACTGGACGGGGATCTACTGCCTGTCGATTATGTTGCGAATGCTGCCAGCATGGGCGCACATGTTATCAAAGCAGCGAATGTGGCGGAATTGAAAGCTGCCCTAAAGAAGGCAAAGACCATTGACCATACCACCCTGATCTATATAGAGGTGGACCGAAAAAAAGGCGTTCCTGGCTTCGCCTGGTGGGATGTTGCAGTAGCTGAGGTTTCCGAGAAAACAGCCGTGGACGAATCGTACAAAAGCTACCAGAAAAACAAGAAGACCCAAAAATACTACCTCTAAACCAACAGAGACCCTATGGATACCGATCTGATCATTACACTGGCCTCCTTCGTCCTTTTTACAGGCGGGGTCGCGGTTTTTACCTGGTATAGTTTACGGAAGACCAATTTAGGGTCGAGGGACGGCTATTTTTTAGGGGGAAGGAGTTTGACAGGTACCGTGATTGCCGGATCCATGCTGCTGACCAACATTTCTTCGGAGCATTTGATAGGCATGAATGGCAATTCCTATGTCAATGGGTTTATCGTCATTGCCTGGGAGGTCACCTCTTCCATAGCACTGGTGATTGCGGCTATTTTTTTCGTGCCGAAATATCTTAAAATGGGATTGACCACCATTCCCCAGTTTTTGGAAAACCGTTTTGACGGACTCACGAGGACTATGGTCGCCGCTATTCTGATTTTTTCTTTTGTGGTTACCTTATTGCCCATTGTACTGTACTCAGGGGCTATTGGAATAGAAAGTCTTTTCGGTGTATCTGAATTTATGGGGGTTGATAAGACCCAGGGACTCTGGATCACGGTGGTGGTCATCGGTGCCGTAGGATCCATTTACGCTATTTTTGGCGGATTGAAAGCAGTGGCCTATTCCGATACCATCAATGGCTTCGGGCTTTTGATCGGTGGTTTGCTTATTCCGGTCCTTGCCCTCATGGCCATTGGGGACAATAATATTGTCGACGGGCTGGTAAGGGTGTATGAATTTGCACCCGAGAAATTCAACGTGGTTGGAAAGTCAGATTCTGTGTTGCCTTTTGAAGTACTGTTTACCGGATTGATCATCAACCAACTCTATTTCTGGGGAATGAACCAGACGATTATCCAAAGGGCACTGGGGGCTAAAAACTTAAAAGAAGCCCAAAAGGGGCTCCTTTTAACGGGTCTTTTTAAAATATTGATTCCCCTGATCATTGTGCTGCCAGGGGTGATTTGCTTTTTCTATTTTCAGGACACCTTTTTTGACCAACAGGATTCTGTTTATCCGCAATTGGTAAAAAAGGTATTGCCGGTATGGCTGATCGGTTTTTTTGCCGCCGTGATCATGGGGGCGGTATTGAGTACCTTTAATTCTGTCCTGAATTCCGTAGCAACGTTATTCAGCGTTGATATTGTAAAGAAACACATCTATAAAGATATCAGTGATACCAGGCTGGTCAGGATCGGGAAGGCAACTTCTGCAATTTTGGCGGTCGTGGCCATATTTGCGGCCCCTTTGGTCGCCAATGCATCGGATGGATTGTATCAGTTATTGCAGGAGCTGAACGGTATTTTCTTTATCCCGATCGCCTCCATATTGCTGGCGGGATTCTTTATGAAAAACGTTTCGGCCATGGGTGCCAAAGTCGCCCTGATCTGCGGATTGTTCTTTTACGTTTTTATGACCTGGGGTTACACAAGTCATGGAATACATTTTGTGCATCTGTGGGGCATCGAATTTGTCATGAATGTAGCCATCATGTACGCGGTATCCTATTTTTATCCCAGAAAAAACATGTACGAGGTTACGGATGCGGGAGCCGTTAATCTGGTCTCCTGGAAATACACCAGGGCCATGTCGATAGGATTATGCGCGGTAACTATTTTGATTTATGTTTTACTGGGGCAAACGGGATAAAATATTATTAATTAAACAGGACTAAGGAATTTTGAAATGAAGGTTTTAAAAAATTATATACACGGAGGTTGGCAAAACAGTGCTTCTAAAGAGACGATCGATGTAGTTAACCCTGCAAATCAGCAGGTATTGGCTAACGTGCCATACGGTTCCCAAACGAAAATTGATGTGGC
>DATGCB010000162.1:0-2560 GCA_035312365.1 Eudoraea sp.
GACTATCCCTTTGACAGATTTTATATGGAAGAATCCAAAGCGAATGAAGCTGAATTAACATACAGGCAATCACAACGAGACACAAGCAAAATAACCTATGCTTTGGTCCGCATTAAGAACGGAGAAGCAGTATTAAAAGACGTTATGATCGACGGAATTTCAATAAGGGAACTAGTTAAAACAAAAGAGGAAGAATACAAGGAATAAAAACGTTTGCCAACAATTTAAAAATACTGGTAAAAAAGAGCACAAAAAGAATTTGGGCGAATATGGGAGTGAATAATGTGTAAAGGACATGGGAGTTTTATCTCAAATTAGGGAATATCCGGGAGGCCAATAAACTTTTTGAGCATGTTCTTGATTTTCATCAGATTGGTGAATGGTAATGGCAACATGAATACGCATTGATCTGTCATGAGGTCTTACGTATTTACAAAAATTCTCCTGAGATTCAAAGAAGTGAGTAGAAGTTCCCAATGTATGCTGCTTTCGTTAACTAAATGGTTACCAGATGGGTGATAAACCGGCTACATCAATTGCCAGGCAGGCAATGGGTACTGATCATCTTAAAAGGCAATTGGAAAAAAGAAACTGTATCAAGCCTGGAAAATGGGGCACATACACATTTTAGCCGTACTTTGGCAGTAATCAAAAATCAACCTTGAGTGAAAGAAAAAGAGGGAAAGTGGCTGATTCAGGTTCAAAGAAAATTCGCGGGCCTCATATAAGATAAGGCAGCCGCTGGCACAGTTAAATAAATATAGCCATATGACTGGCAAAACGGGACGTATTTCCTAATTTTAAAATCCCTCACAGGATAAAATGTTCGTGCATATTAACCCGCAACTTTTTATCTACAAACCGTTGGCTCTCATGATACAACACAAAATCCAATGGATGAAGACAACTATTTTTTATCTGGCTCTTTTAGTCCTCTGCCCTTCGTGTAAAAACGTCGCTGCAACCGATGAGAAAAAGGCGGTTACCGACAGCATTTCTATTTTTGAAATCTATCTGGAAGATTCCGTTGCCGTCGATCGTTTTAGTGCATTGTTCCGCGATACACTTAAACTCCCGGTAGAATGGGAGCCTTTTGATTTTTTCGGAAATGGCGTGGTTTATGATGCTGCCTTCCATCTTGGCAATACTACGTTGGAACTCTTGTCTGTACAGCCGCCAGATTCGAATATAAATGTCCCGGCGCGATACAACAGAATTTTATTCCGCTCGGAAAATATTGATTCAACATCACTGGCAATAATGGATTCGGGGATTACACAGCTATCTTCTTTTGATTTTAACATTGTTTCCGATCATTCGGAACTCATGATCGGTCGACAAATAAATATAGATTCGATAAGTAGTTTATCAAACATAAATATTGCGTTCTGGGAATACCTCAATTCCGGTTATAGCTTTGCCGAGCGGACAATAAAGGGTAAGTCTATTGATGATTTAAGGTCCAAACTTGACAGTGCCCTGGTAAAAAATCCCATGGGAATTATGAACCTTAAAGAAGTCCATTTATCGATCAGTCGCAAGGCTATTGATGAATGGAACAAACTCCTCGGTCCGGCCGTTGCAAACAGATGGATACTGGCTGATGGACCCATTATTTCGTTTACTCCTTCCTTAAACAACGTTGGATCTGAGTGGATCACCATCAGAGTACAAAACCTGGAGGTGGCCAGGGAGTTCCTGTCTCAGAACGGATTGTTAGCCATGGAGTACGACAAAATTTTAATTGAGCCGTCTAAAGTATATGGCCTGAAAATCTATGTTGAGGAATAATACAAAATTCCAGCACAGTGAATAATTAATGGTGTGATAGCTGTTTCGTTGGAAGATATTTTGCCGCAAACTACTAACTTACCTGCCGGTAATATACAACCTGGCAAGCAGTGATGAAATTATACCCCAGAACCGTTGGCTAACATTCGAAAAATGACAGATACGATCAAAAGATTAGAACACCTGATAAGATCAGGATTGGATTATATCGCTGAATCCTCTGAAACTGAATTGGCCCTAAAACCAACTCCGGAAAAATGGTCCAAAAAAGAAATCCTCGGACACCTGGTAGATTCCGGAATCAATAACCTGCAAAGATTTACGGAAATTCAGTTTGAGAGTAAACCCTATAAAATAAGGAACTACAATCAGGATGAACTGGTGAGGGTAAATGACTATCAGCATTCAGAAACCAGGGAAATTGTTGATTTTTGGGTGGCTGTCAATCAAAGAATAAAAAGCCTGATGGAGCAACAATCCGAAAAAACATTGAATTTTAAAATTGAACTGGATCATGGAAATATCTCAGACCTGAGGTTTCTGATGAAGGATTATGTCGACCATATGGAACATCATCTAAATCAGATAATGAAAAGTACCAGCCCTGAATAACAAAGCATCCCCGCCTGTCGGCGGGCTGGACTTGTTATACGAAACCGTTGAAAACAATAGCTGTTATTCCGGTACATAATTAAAAAAACAATAAATAAACGCTTGATATCCGTCGGAATTATAGTTGTTGCTTCGATTTGGATAGTACTTCAATATA
>DATGCB010000163.1:0-9549 GCA_035312365.1 Eudoraea sp.
GTTGCTTTCACCAATCAGTATTGCCGAGGACCGGGATCCGCTAAAGTCTTTGCAGTTACTGTCCAAACAGGGGTACGCCAGGATAAAGCACCGGGGCGAAGTAAGACGGATTGATAATTCATTAAAGGAAATTGACCGTGAGTTTTTCTTGGTTGTCGACAGAATTGTGAAACAGGAAAATGAAGATTTTTACAACCGCCTGGCAAACGCAGTCGACACGGCGTATTTTGAAGGAAAGGGCGAATGCATTGTCGAGGAAGTGACGACGGGAAAAGATGTGCTTTTTAGCAATAAATTTGAAATGGATGGCATGTCCTTCCCGGAGCCCAATCTGCATCTTTTCAGCTTTAACAACCCCTACGGTGCCTGTCCCAAATGTGAGGGCTACGGAGATGTCATCGGGATCGATGAAGACCTGGTGATTCCAAATACCGCCCTTTCTGTTTACGAAAGTGCTGTATTTCCATGGCGTGGGGAAAGTATGAGCTGGTATAAGGACCAACTGGTAAATGCGGCCTACAAATTTAGTTTTCCCATTCATAAACCCTGGTTTCAGTTAACCGAAGAACAAAGGCAACTCGTTTGGGAGGGCAATGAGCATTTCACGGGGATTTCAAAATTTTTCCAGCAACTGGAAGAGAAGAGCTATAAGATTCAGAACCGCGTAATGCTCTCACGGTACAGGGGGAAAACCAGGTGCAGTCAATGTAAGGGCAGAAGGTTACGGCCCGAAACAAATGATGTTAAGGTAGCCGGAAAATCCATCTCGGACCTTGTGGAACTCCCCGTTGACCAATTGGTCTTTTTCTTTGAGAATATACAGCTCGGGCCACATGATATAACCATAGCGAGACGTTTGTTAAAGGAGATCCGAACCCGTCTGGACTTTTTATGCAAGGTGGGGCTTACCTACCTTACCTTAAACCGTAAATCCAATACCTTGTCCGGAGGAGAAAGCCAGCGCATTAACCTGGCCACCTCCCTGGGCAGCAGCCTTGTCGGTTCCATGTATATCCTTGATGAACCCAGTATCGGCCTGCATCCGAAAGATACCGAAAACCTGATCAAGGTACTAATATCGCTCAGGGATCTGGGAAATACGGTAATCGTGGTTGAGCACGACGAGGATATTATGAAAGCTGCCGATGAAGTCATTGATATTGGCCCCGAGGCGGGTACACACGGCGGGGAAGTGGTGGCGCACGGCAGTATGCAGGATATTTTACAGTCTTCTTCCCTTACGGCCCGGTACCTGAACGGAAACCTGGAAATTAATGTTCCCCCGGAGCGACGAATCTCCAAAAACCACATTACCATCAGGGGCGCCAGGGAACATAATCTTAAAAATATTGATGTCACCTTTCCCCTGAATATGCTCACTGTGGTTACCGGGGTCTCCGGTAGCGGCAAAAGTACCCTGGTGAAAAAATTGCTCTACCCCGCACTGCTGAAGGAGGTTGGTGGCTACGGTGAAAAAGCCGGGCAGTTTACCGCTTTTGAAGGGAAATACCAGTCGCTTAAAAACGTGGAGTTTGTGGACCAGAATCCTATAGGAAGGTCTTCCCGTTCCAACCCTGTAACGTACATAAAGGCCTATGACGATATCAGGGCGTTATTTGCTGGCCAGAAACTAAGTAAAATTAGGGGCTACCAGCCGAAACACTTTTCTTTTAATGTCGATGGCGGCCGTTGCGAAAAATGCAAGGGAGAAGGAGAGATCACTGTGGAAATGCAGTTTATGGCCGATGTGCACCTCGAATGTGATACGTGTGGTGGTAAACGCTTTAAAAAAGAAGTGCTGGAAGTAACCTTTGAGGGTACCAGCATTGATGACCTCCTGAACATGACCCTTGATGATGCCGTGGCATTTTTTACGGAGCACAGGCAAAGCAGGATAGTCACAAAGCTCAAGCCCCTGCAGGATGTTGGCCTGGGATATGTAACCCTGGGACAGTCTTCTTCCACGCTTTCGGGTGGCGAAGCACAACGCATAAAACTGGCCTCATTCCTGGTCAAAGGGCACACTAAGGATAAATCACTCTTTATTTTTGATGAGCCTACTACCGGACTTCATTTTCACGACATTAAAAAATTGCTGAAATCCTTTGACGCGCTTATCTCTGGCGGGCATTCCATTGTGGTGATAGAGCACAATATAGAACTGATCAAATGTGCCGACTATATCATTGATCTCGGGCCTGAAGGAGGAGACAAAGGAGGCCGCCTAATAGCGGAGGGTACCCCTGAGGAGGTCATACAAAATAAGGAATCGCACACGGCCACGTATCTGAGGAATAAGTTAACCTAGTTATTTGAGAATACAGCAACCATCCACCGGTTAACCACTGCCTCCCATCGTCCCCATCCATACTACATATAATGAAATATTAGGACCTGGTTAAAACACGCAACGCGATCTGCGGCCTCATCAGGGCGGTAGGGGGTTTTATCAGATTCATTACTTTTAGAAATTCAGCATAAATCCTGGTATCGGTATGGGTGGCCTTGTGTACACGGGCTACATAGGCATTGACCAGCCCGGTTCCCAGGGGTTTCTTTCCCCTGGTGGTCTTGAAGCGAAAGTCCTCACCGATAGCGAGTTGCCAGGGAATATCTACAATGCGGGAAATCTTACCGAAATAATGGGATGCTGACTTCCCTTCAGCGATACATTGTTCAAGGGTGGCTGCCTGCATGACTGCTGATGTCATCCCTTGTCCATAAGCAGGGTTGAAGCTGGCTGCGGCATCGCCAAGCACCAGAAGACCCCCGGGGAAGTGTTTTAATTTTTCATAATGAAAGCGTTGATTCGA
The DNA here is from genome assembly GCA_035312365.1 of Eudoraea sp. Classification (GTDB taxonomy): domain Bacteria; phylum Bacteroidota; class Bacteroidia; order Flavobacteriales; family Flavobacteriaceae; genus JAFMPW01. The sequence continues at coordinate 2,814 of DATGCB010000163.1, forward strand.
CTTGAAACGGTAGGTAAGGATATCGGAGCGTGGCCGTGCACTGCTAATAATCCTGTATATGTCCGGGAGGGGAAGGCTCTTTGCAAACGCAAGCAATCCCTCTTCGTCCGCGGGTGGGTAATCTCCCCCCCATCCGGCCACGGTAAGCATCCAACGGTCGCCTTCTATCGGGAACAGGTACCCTGAACGGCAATCCCTGGGCGGAGCCGGCATGGACATGAGTAAGCGCGCGCCACGGAGGTCCCCGGGAAGCCGCTCAAATGTACGTGTGGAATAGCCCAATTTTATTTCTACTTCCGTTTTTTTTGGCTTTGGAAAACCTGACTTTTCGAGCCATCCGGGACTTCGCGATCCACGACCTGTACAATCCACGATCAGGTCCGTACGGATTATAGCCTGCCTTGAAATCGCCGATTTGATATGCAACCCGGTGATCCTTTCCTGATTTGACTCCCATCCCTCGACCAGCGTCTGGTCCATCAGTTCAATCCCGGGCAGGGCGAGTACTCTTTTCCGGATGATGTATTCCAGGAGTGGCCGGCTCTGTATGATTCCCTTCAACCCACTGTTGAACTGACGGCGATAACCGCCGAACTGGTACCATCTGATGGCCTGGCCCATATCTTCATAGATGGCGCCGTTCAGGATCAGTTCTTCTGTGAGTCCCGGAAAAAAAATTTCCATGATCTCAAGGCCCTTTGCCAGCAAGCCGTGGAGATGTTGGGTCTGCGCCTGTCCTTTGCGGGATTCTGGTCGGTCCAATACCGCATCCTTCTCTATCAATAAAACCTTGTCAAAATGGTCGTGAAGAGCCCGGGCTGCAAACAACCCGGAAAGACTGGCCCCAACCACGGCTGCCTGTCTGTTGTCTGTCTGTTTCATTTTATTTTAATATTTAATGACGCACTTTACAGCAGTCTTCCATGGGTATAATACCCATTCCTTGATTTACTTTGCCTCCTGTGAATGAACTTCGGCCGGGATGCTACAGGCTGTCCACTGCATAATGCCATAAGGCTGTTAATCTCAAAGTAACCGTTTAAACTAGTTCTTGTTCCAGATGGAATTCATAAGTTCATGATGCTCTCTGCGTGTCAATCCGTGTTCGATGGATGCCATCACGGCCCAATTATCCCTTTTTTTGAGCGCGTTAATCGGTATCCATAACCCGGGTAGACTGCTGCTCTTAATCAGCCCATCCCTGTCCGGTTTTACGGATTTAAACTTCCCGTTAATCAATCGGTTCCACTCAATTTTTGTGATCGTCTCATTGACGATCAAATACTCTTCCACCCCTGAATTGGCAAACATTTTTTTCCTTTCTTTAACTAAATCACAGTTAGGGTCCTCAATGTCCAGGACAAAATTGGGCGGACCAACAAAATAATTTTGGTCATAATCGGGGTCGCATTGCTTTTTCCTGCCATAATTTATCATAACAATCATGTCCGGGTATACAAGCTCATCACCTAATTTTACCCCCACCCCTAAACACGCATACAGACCCACCGTACGGACCCTGTACGCGTTGATGCACATTGCCAAATCTGTCAGCGTTGCGGATTTACCGATGGACCAGTTCCTCATTTCTATTTTGATTTTGAAGGTTACTTTTCATTATGCTTCAACTCCTGCTCGCCTCGGGGATGTTTACTTCTATTTTTCCCGCTCTGATATATCAAAACTAACCATCCACTGAATACCAAATTGATCCGTAAGCATGCCAAAATAGGAACCCCAAAAGGTATTGGCCATAGGCATCGTTATTTTTCCCCCTTGTGAAAGTGCATCAAAAAGTCGGTCTGCATTCTCCTTGGAATCGGTATTGATGGAAACTGAAAAATTATTGCCCTGCTTAAAACCGGGGGCCCAATCTGCCCCGGTATCGCTTCCCATGAGAACGGTTTCTTTACCTACGGGGAATGTGACATGCATCACTTTTTCCATATCTGATTCGGCCACGGGAAATTCCGGATTTTCGGGCATATCCTTAAATTTACTGAATATGGTAAATTCTCCCCCGAAAACTGACTTATAATACCTGAAGGCCTGCTCACAATTGCCGTTAAAAGTTAAATAGATGTTTACCGTTGTCATTTTTTGTTGATTTTGTTCGTTTCAGCAATGACGGGTTATTATTCTCCACTGATAATTTATGCAGGATTTGGGCCTTTACCCCATCCCCGGATTGCCTTTATCACTCCCTTGTCTGCCCGGGCCTAAACCATAGCCGTCCGTAAGTGGTCCCTGCCCAAGGCTGTCAAAGATGGCAGATTGCCTTGAACTGCCCAATGGAGGGTACCGTTCAATTCACCATCTTAACCGGAATTTTGTGTTTAATACATACGGAGCGGACATTTCAATTGACTATTCCGCGGTATTATTCATAATCTTCCCTGTTGAGATTAAAGAATCGAACCGCATTGTTAAAGAAGATATCCCTTTTCTGATCTTTTGAGAGGTAGTTGGCATTTTCGATAACCCCAATAGATGTCTCAAGTAGCTTTGGCCAAACCATCAAATCGGTACCGTACAATATTCTCTTGCCAAATCCGGCCTGTACCAGCCTCTTTGTATACCGGTGAATCTCTGCCAGGGGATAACTCCAGATAAATCCGGCCAGATCCACATAAACATAGGCATGGGCCCCCATCAGTGCAATGATCTCATCAATCATGGGGTAACCGGCATGCATTACCCAAATTTTCAATTTTGGGTGGCGGGCAAGCATATCCTCCAATAAAAAAGGACGGCCCAGGGAGGCTCTGTACTTTGTTGAATTAATATTCGCCATCCCGTTTCCCCCTGTTCCCATATGAATTCCCACAGGGATGCCAAGTTCTTCAGCTACACCAAAATATGCATCCAGCGACATATCGCTGGGCGACAAGCCCTGATACTGGGGTGCAACCTCCCCCATAACCTTGTAAAACCCATTGGAGAGGGAGTCTCTAAAGGCCTCCAAAGTCATTTGCTCCGCATTGCTGATCCCCAACGAAGGTATAATCCGGTCAGGAGCAGCCTTATGCCATTTATGAAGGACCCCTGCGTCCCCGCTGGCCACCATATAAATGTTCAATTTTTCACTGGTTTCAAGAAGCTGCTTTTGCATGTCTGCATCTGAAGCAGCCGGTTGCAGTGGGTTTACGCAATTCAGATTCATAAATGCAGGGGGGTCCTGATGCGGATCACCACCCGGCATATCGCTTAAAAACCACGGACACATGGGAGAAGCGAAGGCAGGATTCATCTTCATGGCGTGAACATGGACATCAATAATGGGTGGGCGTCTTGGATTTTCCTGGCCTAAGGCATTGAACGAAAGGAATACCAGGCATATCAGTACAATTGGTAAATAACAAAGTCTTACAAAATCCATGGTTGTTTTTTTAATTGAACTACCAATAAAAATAAGGTTTTATTTGAACAGTCGCCAGATAGAACGAGGAAAGTATTTGGAATTTGGAATTTGCCCTTGGGTATCGGGAATTGAAGCAGCGTAATCACTCGGTAGAGAAATGTGATATGTTTACATCATTGCCGGTCTACTTGACAATTAAAGCATCCCGGAGGGGGGAACTTGAATGCTTATGTCCGACTTATCCTGAAAATAACTCCTGAAGGCCTTTTCCAGAGAATGGTCTGAACAAAATTATCGCCTTAAGTTAATGACTTTGTAGTAAAATAGCCGATAGTATATTGTGGGTAGGGGCCTATATAGGGTGTTCATATTTCCCATATCAGGTTATAAATTCGCGAACAGGCGGTACTGTCTTATTAAACCCTGTAAAATCCCGATTACTCGGGTAGTCTCTTTTTCACCAGAGCAATCTGGCCCATATGATTGGCCTGGTGCTCTAAAATGTGAAACCATGCCCAATGGTTGTTCATGCCCTCATCGATGCTTGCTGCAAACCACTCATCATCTTTGGCTTTAAGTCCTTCCAGTGTTTTTTCCCGGACCTGATCCCATAGATCCAAATAATACGTTATCGGCTTTCCTTTTAAGCTGCCTCTTGATGCTGCTCCCAGATCACTGGCAATTTCCCAAAATTCCCGTTCTTCATCCGTCCAGGTGCGCTCCTCTAATGTTTCAACCTGGGCATAGGACTCGTTGGCTACCAAATGCATAATGATGGCGCCAATACTATTGGCCTTGTCGTCGAAAAGGTAATCCGTTTCCCCCTGGTCCAAATCACGCACATCTTCCGTAAGGCGATGCTTAAGTTCCTCTAACATGTCTACCATTACCCCTATCCGGGGCGTATAACCTTTTACCGGTTTAATTTCGTATTGTGCGTTTACCCAGAAGAGGGTAAAACAAAAAAATAACAACGCAGCATTTTTGGTTTTTAACCTCATGGTACATATATAAAATTATCGTCACCCTGTTTTACATCGGGCTTTTGAACCAAATAGGAAAATTTGAATTCAGTAGGGGTCCCGGTATATCGATCTCACGGGTTACTTGCTGATATTTAAGTTGGAAATATACGAAATTGACTTTTAACATGTAGTGCTGACCGGGCGAGGTAACAACTGGCATTATTCCCTGAGTTGTTTCAACCGGTCAATAGCATTTTGATTTTGTGAATTCAATTCGAGGGATTTCTCAAAATTTATTTTTGCCTGTTCCTTATCCCCAACAAACAAATATGCTTCAGCCAAACTATCATAAAGATTGGCAGAATTCGGGTAAAGGCTGGTTGCAAACAATAAAACATGAATCCCCTGTTGCGAAGTCTCACGATTGAAAAGGAGCTGTAATCCTAAATTATTGAGATTACTTTCAGGTACTTGCACCTTTGCATTAGCTTTCAGGATGGTCGTGTATAGTTCTTCAAGGTGCTCGTAATGTCGATCTGATGCCAATTCGTTAAAATCCTCAAAAGTGAATTTTCTTATTTCAGGTACCCTGAGTTCATGAGTAACAAGGCCTTTTTTTATTCCGTTGTTTATTGGCTTATTGTCAATGAAGTTCAATGCAACCGGATCATTCTTCAAAAAGGCATTTAGAAAATTCAGGGTATATACCGAAACCAGATGATACGATTCCGTTATTTCAGAATCATTCTTATCCTGCCTGGGGTCCCTTTGCTGAAACAGAACGCCAAGCGTACTGAAATAAGGGTGTGTTAAGCTTTGGAACTTTAGTTGGTATGCCCTGCTGTTCACGATACTATCATAAAATTCAAAATTGTGGTTTAATTTTGGATCTATTCCATCTTCTTTTAATACCTGTTCCGGAATATCCTTTTGCGACATATGGATAAATGGGACATCAACCTTTTCAATATTGAAAAATGAGGACTCTTTGATTGTTGGATATTGATATTTAATACTGCCGTCAAGACTCACAACAGCCTTTATATTTTCATTCCTCATTTGTGCTAGAACATTGGACAACCCGCCAAAACTAAAACCAATCGTTGCAATTCGATCAAAGTCCGCATTCCGGAATTTGGCGGCTTCCTTTACAAGAAATTCAATATCCCGTGCCTGTGTTTCCATATCTTTTACAGTATCCCCCTCAAAAAACCGGTTTTCTGTTCCGCGGCTCGGAGATGAAATGATGATATACCCATGACTCGCCAGGTATTCACAAAGTGCGAAATTTTCTATTGAAGATGCCTGGTAACTCGGTGCATAAATCAATACGGGAAACTGGCCGTTTTCGGCTTCGGTTTCAGAGAAGGCCTCTGTAATCTCTGACATGTGGTTTCGATTAACGTCCGTATTGGGGTAATAAAACCAATTCAGTATTTGCTCTTTTGGCAGATATTCCCACTCTTCTTCTTCTTTCAGGATTTCCATATAATCCAGAACTTTCATCCTTTCCACTTGTTCCGGTATCTTGCCTGACGGATACCAGATACTCACTGGAATGGGCCTTGGAATGCTATGATTCTTCCAATCGTATATTCTTTTATAGGTCCTTGTACTATCAAAAGTCAGATAATGATTGAATCCCACTTTATATTTTCCATAACGTAAGTCAATTTCCTTTAGTGAAGCCTGTCCGAAGGCCAGATTTATCTGAAAAAGAAGATAGATCGTTAATGTTAGTAATCGCATAACCCTATTTAAAAAATTACCATGTAAACCTCAGAAGGGAAACCGCTTGCCGCTCAAGCGGTATTTTTATGGTTGTTCCCCCATCCCCCATTGTAATCCAGACAGGGGAAGTAGCCAGTTTTAATTGCCCGGCTTCTTCCAGCAGCGCTATCTGTTCTTCTGTTGGGTTTTGTGGGGAACCCATTTCCTGCCATAGGTGGTATGAATTGCTGTTTTTTTGATCAATGGTGAAATGCTCGAAAAACATCCTGCCAGGTGGCATCCCTTTCACCTGCACATGGACAGGGGTTGATTTCCCCATCCCGGTATTGGCGTCATGATAGTTCCAAACCATGACACAGGCAGTATGCACATCTTTGGATGCGAGGGCATTTATATCGGTCCGCTCTCCTTTGACCCCGCTTTTTATGATGGTCTCATGGTCATACGCAAGATCACCGGTTACTTCCACCCTGTTTCCACGCATCATGCCGAACATCCGAAACACATTCAGCACAGGTTTGTCCACCCCATTTGTTGCCATATCCCTGAATCCTGCAAACCAGGCCTGATCCTCAAACTCAAAGCCCCAGGTTACAGCCCCGAGCAAATTAGCGCCGTATGCATCTGCAAGTGTATATTTACGGGCAAAAGAAGCCGCCGTATAGCTTGAATACATGGT
>DATGCB010000164.1:0-7486 GCA_035312365.1 Eudoraea sp.
AGGCCTATTTCTTGTTGGAGAACAGATAAGTGCATTTTTCTGATCATACGCATTACCCTGTCCATTTCGGAGTAAGGGAAGGAGAGGGTAAATTCCTGTTGTAACGTCCTCTCAATGATTGATGATCCCTCAAGGGCCATGCGCGCGGCGGTTCGGTAAGCATTAATAAGGCCACCTGCACCCAATTTGGTACCCCCGAATATTCGAAGGACGACCACGAGGACATTCGTTAGTTCAAAGGACTGTATTTGCCCGAAAATTGGCATCCCGGCGGTATTTTTTGGTTCCCCGTCATCGTTCACCCTGTACGAAGGCTCGATGATCCCCAATTGCCATGCATAGCAAAAATGACTTGCGGAAGGATATTTTTGACGCAATTTTTCCAGAATGGGCTTCACCTGCTGCTCACTCGTGATGGGAAAGGCGCAACTGATAAACTTACTCTTTTTATCCTTGAAAAGTGCGCTGTCTGAAGTTTTCCTTAGGGTCCTGTATGTCTCCGGAGCATGTTCCATCATCCCAGTGCCACCATCAGAATGCTGATTACCGCCATGGCAATTCCTGCCCAATTCCTTAGGCTGATATGTTCCTTAAACAGCACAATGCCCAGTAAGGTGGAGAACATGACTATAGCCACGTTATTGATTGTAAAAACAGACGCGCTGTTCAATGATTCATTTTGCAAGGCCCTGAGAAGAAAAAAGATCGAGAAAAAGTTAGGGATTCCCAAAGCAATTCCTCCAAGGACGTTTCTTAAGTTTACCTTAATGGGATTACGGGAAGATCGGATCAGTACAAAAACGATACCGCTGATAGCTGCAGAACCAAAGACGGTCGCCGTAAAAAGTGAAAACTCGGCTTCGGGGACCTTTGTTTCTTCTAAATACTTAATGCTTGTGTCGATGATCCCGGACCCGAGAAAGACGAGTAACGGTAAGAGAAGTGCCTCCTTTCTTAAAATGATCGACTTGCTCCTTACTGAGGCAAAATATACAGCTGCAAGAGCCAGCAAAATGCCAAATATCTTAAGCGGCCCCAGCACTTCATCATATAGGAACACACCAAAGAGCACAGGAATGGCAAGGGACATCTTGGTGGCGACGGAAGCTACGGAAACACCCAAGAGCTGGGATGTCCTGGCCATAATATTAAATACAAGAATAAAGAGGACACCCAGGGCAAGGGTCGCCGGAAACCAGGATTTCATGGCTACCTCCCTGATAGGCGGGAAATCTCCGAAATTGAGGATACCCACTACGCAGGCCACCATGTAATTGACTGTAATAGCGTAGGATGTCTGGACATTATGGCTCGAATAAAGTTTAAATACTACAAATATTAAACTGGAAAACAGGACACTGAAGGCGAGATCAAACATGGTGCAGTTTCGATTTAAGGTCCACGATGTCCTCGGCTCCTACTTTCAGATGCCAGGTCCGTATTCCAAGGCTGGCTGCGGCCTGTGTATTTTCAGGTGTATCATCTATAAACAAGGTCTCAACCGGATCCAGGTTGTTTAGGTTGAGTACAAATTCAAAAATTTCCGTGTTGGGTTTCCTTAAATGGATTTCGTGAGAAAGATAGAACCCCTCAAAACAATTTTTAAATCGCTCATAATGAAAACTACCCATTTTCTCGGCAACATGGGGAATATGGATGGCATTGGTATTACTTAAAAGAAAGAGCCTGTAGTTTCCTTCCTGAGCCAGTCGCTCAATAAAGTCCAGGCGGTATTCAGGAAAATCGAGCAACATGGAATTCCATATGTCAACGATTTCTTCCCTGGCCACATTTCGCAAGATCCCCTGAAGGGAATCCAAAAATTCCTCCGGAGAGATCCTGCCGGCCTCAAAAAGGTTATTTATGGAATCAAATTCTCCAATATGCCCGGTAATACCATGGTGATCCATGGCCCTGAATACAATCGCTTTATCCAGGTTTATAAAGACATCCCCGAAGTCAAAAATGATGTTTCTAACCATGGGTGATCAGATTTAACCTGTTGCCTTCAATCAGGAGAGATCGGCTGACTGAACCTGTAATTTCGGGGGCCCTCAGACCCTTATGCAAAAAGACGTTCCCCGTAAAAATGCGTGCTTCGTCCCAAAGGTCCTCTTCAATAAAGGTGGATAATGTTTGAGCACCTCCTTCCACAATGACACTCTGTAGCTGGTGTTTAAATAAAATTTCACATATCTGTTTCCCCAGTTTTTTAGTAAAGGTGATGACTTCATAGCAGGTTTTTGGCTGTTCTTTTTGCCCTCTGACCTCTGTAATCACAATCGTTTTTCCGCTCCCGTCATACACGTTGGAATCCCTCCTGATCCTCAGATCCTTGTCGAGCACCACGCGTATGGGCGATTTTCCGTGCCACTCCCTGGTATTCAGTTTCGGGTTATCCCTTACTACTGTGTTCGTTCCGGCCAGGATGGCCTGTTCTTCGCTCCGCCACTTGTGAACAAGTTGCCTTGAAAGCCTGTTGGTAATCCAAAATGGTTCCCTGTTCTGCGTTCGGTGTTTGGATTCGGGCGCCATAAATCCGTCCCCGGATTCGGCCCACTTTAAGATGATAAAGGGTCGTTTTTGCTCATGAAATGTTAAAAACCGCTTGTGGAGTTGCCTGCATTCCTGTTCTAGTACACCGGTTGTCACCCGGCACCCGGCATCCCTTAATTTCCGTACACCATTGCCAGCCACTTTTTCATGTGGGTCCTGGAGGCCAATAACCACTTCCGGGATGGTATGCTTTAGAATAAGGTCTGCACAAGGGGGTGTCTTCCCAAAATGAGCGCATGGCTCAAGCGTAACGTACAGTGTTGCCTCAGACAGCAGTGAGGTGTCTTGTACCGAAGCAATGGCATTGGCCTCGGCATGGGGCCCGCCATAAGGACTGGTGTAACCCTCCCCAATAATCGTATCGTTATGCACGATAACGCAGCCAACCATTGGATTGGGAGCCGCAGTTCCCAGAGCACTTTTTCCAAGTTGTATACACCTGAACATATATTTTTCATCCCTGTTATTTCCCTTATTTTTAGTGTCAGATGTCATGGGTAAGGTGATCTTATTGGGCAGCATTCCGTTTTACCGTTATGCTCATTTCGCGTATCTTCACCCGGCAAAAATAGGACATTCGCAAGGAATAGGAACGCTCCCGTTTGTTTTGACCTGTATCCCGGCAATTAGACGAACGGATATTGGATATCCTTGGGGTGAATGACCATCAGAATTTTTTCATCAATGCTTTTACGAGAGGTTTTAAACATTTTCAAGTCAGAATTGGAGGGCATCTATCCAAAAGAGGAAGTCACCAGTATTTTTCATATCCTCCTTGAACATTATTTAGGTCTTGAACGATTTGTGCTGGTGCTGCGCCCGGGGCTGGCGATCTCTAAAGTAGAGGAGCAACCCTTATTTGAAGCATTGGCCCAGTTAAAATTGGAGCGGCCTGTTCAATACATTGTGGGGGAAACCAGTTTTATGGAACTGAAATTCAACGTCGATGAACATGTTTTAATTCCAAGGCCGGAAACCGAAGAACTGGTGCAATGGATCATTTCTGAATTTAAATCAGGGACTTCGGCATTGAGGATTCTCGACATAGGGACCGGAAGCGGGTGTATTGCAGTTACCCTTGCAAAAAATTTACCGGTTGCAGAAGTCTTCGCCCTGGATATTTCTCAGGAAATACTCCGCGTTGCCAAATCCAATGCCCTGAGAAACGGGGTGAATATTGCCTGCATTGAAGGCGATATTTTTACCTGGCATGGGGTTGATGAAAAATTTGATATTATAGTTTCCAACCCCCCCTATGTAAGGGAGTTGGAAAAGCAATTGATGCGTAATAATGTGAAAAAATATGAACCTGAAACAGCGTTATTTGTTTCCGATGAGGCGCCTTTGCAATTCTACGAACAAATTGTTTTTATGGCTAAAAATAACCTGGCAGGGGCAGGGGCTTTATTTTTGGAGATCAACCAATATTTAGGGAAAGAAACAAGGCAACTTTTGGAAGATCAAAATTTTTCGGAAATTGAACTGCGGAAAGATATCTTTGGGCACGACAGGATGTTGAAAGGTGTTTTCCGTAACATCATCTGAAGATCAATAACCCTTCAATTTGCAGGTAACTAATGTAATTAAAATGTACGTCCCGTCCACCAGACAGGGCCGGTTGATCCCAAAGCGTAATGAGGAGTATCGTCGTATTTTGTGGAAGTAGTGAAGGGAATGATCCCAAAATACTTCAAAAAGCGTCCGTTTTGGGCGCAACGCTCGCCAACAAAGGGATCATCCTTATATACGGCGCGGCGAAAATTGGAGTTATGGGTAAGATAGCCGAAGCTTCTTTGGAGAAGGGAGGAGAAGTAATAGGGGTAATTCCTGATTTTCTAAAGGCTAAGGAGGTGGTTCATCCCGGACTGTCGGAACTGATCATCACAAAAAACATGCATGAACGCAAATTGAAGATGCACGAGCTTTCAGAAGGTGTCATTGCTTTGCCGGGAGGGTATGGCACGCTGGAAGAGTTTTTTGAAATGATCACCTGGGCACAATTGGGACTTCACCAAAAACCGATAGGCATTTTGAATGTAGGCGGATTCTATGACCCTTTACTGAGTATGTTGAAAAAAATGGTTGATAAAGGGTTTTTAAAAAAAGAGAACCTGGATATGTTGTTGATAGACAGAACTGTTGAGGGACTCCTGTATCAAATGGAGCATTACAGGCCACCCACGGTGCCAAAATGGATTAATAAAGAACAGGTTTAAATGGAAATCAGGCAGCAAATAGAGTCGCTTCGGGAAGAATTAAGGGAACATAACCACAATTACTATGTGCTGGACAATCCAACAATTTCAGATTATGAGTTTGATATGAAATTAAAGGAATTGCAGGCTCTGGAAGAACAATATCCACAGTTAAAAGACCCTTCTTCACCTACCATGAGGGTAGGAGGGATGGTGACTAAGAATTTTGAGACAGTCGTCCATGAACACCGCATGTATTCGCTGGATAATTCCTATTCCAGAGAGGAGTTGTTGGACTGGGAGAAGCGAATACAGCGTATCCTGGGGGATGTTGAAGTCGCTTTTACCTGTGAACTTAAGTACGACGGGGCCTCGATAAACCTCACGTATAAGGATGGGCAACTGCTGCGGGCGGTTACCCGCGGAGATGGTTTCCAGGGAGATGATGTTACCACCAATATCAAGACGATCCGATCCATACCGCTGAAATTACAGGGGGATCATCCCGCCAAATTTGAGATCCGGGGGGAAATAGTGCTGCCACTGGATGGTTTTGCCAAAATGAATGAGGAACGCATAGCCAATGGTGAGGATCCCTATATGAATCCGAGGAATACGGCTTCCGGCAGTTTAAAATTACAGGATAGCAGCTTAGTGGCTCAGCGTCCGCTGGAGTGCCTTTTATATGGCGTGGCCGGCAATGGATTGGCGGTGAAATCCCAGTTCGAAATGCTGGAAAAGGCGAGATCCTGGGGCTTTAAAGTACCGTCCATTGCTAAGTTGTGCACGTCCATGGAAGAAGTGATGGGCTTTGTGGAGCACTGGGATAAACATCGCCATGATCTTCCCTATGAAACCGATGGGGTAGTGGTAAAGGTGAACAGTCTTCGGTTCCAGGAGGAGTTGGGGTACACCGCCAAGGCCCCCAGATGGGCCCTAGCCTATAAATTCAAAGCGGAACGGGCTGCCACCGTATTGAATCGAATTACCTATCAGGTAGGCCGTACCGGGGCTATTACACCCGTGGCAAATCTAAAACCGGTTCTCCTGGCCGGGACAACCGTAAAAAGGGCCTCACTTCACAATGCCGACCAAATAGCCAAATTGGATGTCCGGGAAGGGGACACGGTCTTTGTCGAAAAAGGAGGAGAAATCATACCAAAGATTGTTGGGGTTGATCCCACCAGACGAAGGCCGGATAGTCAACCTGCAAAGTATATAGATCATTGCCCTGAATGCAATACCCTGCTGGTGCGACAGGAAGGGGAGGCGCAGCATTTTTGCCCGAATGATACCGGTTGCCCCCCGCAGATTACCGGACGCATTCAGCATTTTATTTCCCGTAAGGCTATGGATATTGAAGGTTTGGGGGCCGAGACGGTAGAATTGTTGTTTAAGGAAGGCCTTATTGCGAACTATGCGGATTTGTATACCCTGACCAGGGGACAACTTTTGCCTCTTGAACGAATGGCCGAAAAATCGGCTGAAAATCTGGTAAAGGGTGTGGCAGCCTCGGCAACTATTCCATTTGAAAGAGTTTTATTCGCGCTCGGGATCAGATATGTCGGAGAAACGGTAGCCAGGAAATTGGCGAAGGCCTACAAAAATGTGGATGCCCTGATGCAGGCATCAAAAGAGGAGTTAACAGCAGTGGATGAGATAGGAGAGCGCATTGCGGAAAGCCTGGTGTCCTTTTTCGGGAATGAAAAAAACAGGGAGCTTATCGACCGGTTAAAAGCCTGTGGCTTGCAATTCTCATTGTCCGAATCGCAATTGGAAAATCAGACTGATAAGCTCAAAGGATACATTTTTGTGGTATCCGGGGTATTCGAAAAGTTGAGCCGCACAGAACTTAAAAAATGTATTGAGGACAATGGCGGAAGGGTAAGTTCTTCGATCTCATCAAAAACAAGTTATGTGATTGCCGGGGACCAGATGGGGCCCAGTAAGAAGACCAGGGCTGAAGGTCTTGGGGTGCCTATAATTTCGGAGGGGGATTTTTTGGCCATGCTTTAGTTTCCTTTTTAAAGGGCGGAAAAACGTCGTGTATTTCGCGACCGTGACCGAAATATAACTGATAGATTTTGGTCGTTATTTTCTCCAGAGGGTGTACTTCAGCTGTGCGATCCCAGCCCTTGGCATCTTAACGTGGTCATAAATTAATGGTTGCTTGGAAACGATTAAAACCAGCTTAGTTTTACATTATGACAAAACCAGAAAACTACCATGCATTTATCAAAACCCTGGAGTTAAATATGCCTGCGGAGGCCTGGCCTCTGGTCTTACAGGCCCTTTGGTGGGATTTAAAAGGGAATTGGGTAACTGCCCACCAGCTTATGGATGGTGCAAACATCGCTCACGCGGATTGGGTACATGCTTATCTTCACCGCAAAGAGGGTGATCAATGGAATGCCGGCTACTGGTACAGGAAGGCGGGTAAACCTTTTCCCGATATCAGCCTTGAAGAAGAGCAAAAGGAACTCCTTGAATTTTTTCTCAGGGACTAGCTTACCTTCAGCACGATTCGGTAACGGGCCTTGCCACTTTGGAGATGGTCCATGGCTTCATTCACTCTTTCACCAGGGAATTCTTCAACCATGGGATTATTGATGTGGCGTACACAGAAAAGAAGCATGGGGGATGCCAGCGCCGGACTTCCAGGAGGACTCCCCATAACCGATTTTTTCCCAATGATCAGTGAGAAAGCAGGTATGGACATTGGTTTCAGCATCGCG
>DATGCB010000165.1:0-2159 GCA_035312365.1 Eudoraea sp.
GGGTTGTCCTATGACAAATGGGGAAAGCGTTTTAATAAATTTTTAAAACTGATGGAGTTGATCATCTCACCCGACCTAATCATCCTGGGTGGGGGAGCCTCAAAGGATTTTGATGAATACAAACACCGGATCACAATAGACACCCCGGTGATCCCCGCCGGATTACAAAACAACGCCGGGATCATCGGTGCCGCTACAGCCTGTTATAAGAGGAACAATTAATTTATTCTATTTTATGACGCTTCCGGTCTACTTCCTTCAAATAAATCTTGCGCAGCCTTAAATGCTTTGGGGTTACTTCAACATATTCATCCTTTTGAATGTATTCCAAAGCCTCTTCCAGGGAGAATTTTAGGGCAGGAACAATTTTAGCTTTGTCATCGGCACCTGAAGAGCGTACATTGGATAGCTTTTTTGTCTTTGTGATATTAATGGTCATGTCATCGCCACGGGAATTCTCCCCAACCACCTGACCTTCATAAATATCTTCTCCCGGATCAACAAAAAACCGGCCCCGTTCCTGGAGTTTATCTATCGAGTACGGAATTGCCTTCCCATTTTCCATAGACACCAAAGAACCATTTTGCCGCTGGGGAATATCGCCTTTCATGGGTTGGTATTCCAAAAACCTGTGCGCCATGATGGCCTCACCGGCGGTAGCGGTTAAAAGCTGATTCCGCAGCCCGATAATTCCGCGGGATGGGATCATAAATTCACACAGCATACGGTTGCCTTTGGCCTCCATGCTGATCATCTCCCCTTTTCGAATCGAAACCATTTCCACTGCTTTACCGGAAACTTCTTCCGGCAGGTCTATGGTCAGATGCTCCATGGGTTCACATTTTTTTCCATCGAGTTCCCGGATGATCACCTGGGGCTGGCCAATCTGCAATTCATAGCCTTCCCTGCGCATGGTTTCTATTAAGACTGATAAATGGAGTACACCCCGCCCAAAGACCATGAATTTCTCCGCACTATCCGTTTCCTCGACGCGCAGGGCAAGGTTTTTCTCAAGCTCCCTTTCCAGCCGTTCCTTAATGTGCCTGGAAGTGACGAATTTGCCATCCCTGCCGAAAAACGGGCTGTCGTTTATGGTAAAAAGCATGCTCATCGTGGGCTCATCGATTGCAATCGTTTGCAGGCCCTCCGGATTTTCAAGGTCCGCGATCGTATCCCCTATTTCAAACCCTTCCAGGCCCACAATAGCGCAGATATCACCAGTGGTTACTTCGGTTACCTTCTTCCGGCCCATCCCCTCAAAGGTAAAGAGTTCCCTGATCCTGGACCTTACGATGCTGCCATCCCTTTTTACCAGGGAGATCTGCTGCCCGTCTTTAAGGCCGCCTCTTTTAAGCCGGCCTATGGCAATTCGTCCGGTAAATGAAGAATAATCCAGGGAGGTGATCAGCATTTGTGTATTGCCCTCCTCCGGCTTAAATCCCGGGATATGATCAACTACCATTTCCAACAGCGGTTCTATAGATTCGGTCTCCTTTTTCCAATCCTCGCTCATCCAGTTATTTTTGGCCGAACCATATACCACCGGAAAATCTAATTGCCACTCCTCTGCCCCCAGTTCAAACATCAGGTCAAATACTTTTTCATGCACCTCCTCGGGCGTACAATTTTCCTTGTCCACCTTATTGATCACCACACAGGGTTTTAATCCGAGGTCAATGGCTTTTTGCAATACAAACCGGGTTTGCGGCATGGGTCCTTCAAAGGCATCCACCAACAGCAACACCCCATCAGCCATATTTAAAACGCGTTCCACCTCCCCACCAAAATCGGCGTGTCCTGGGGTATCAATAATATTGATCTTTGTATCCCTGTAATTGACAGATACATTCTTGGAGACGATGGTTATTCCCCGCTCCCTTTCCAGATCATTGTTGTCCAATATGAGGTCGCCCGTTTTTTCATTTTCACGGAACAACCGGCAAAAATGAAGTATTTTGTCTACCAGGGTGGTCTTACCGTGGTCCACATGGGCAATGATCGCAATATTTTTAGTTCCAGACATAGGGCTGTTTTAAGCGCGCAAAGATACTGCTAATTTTTCAGCTGCCATACAAAAGCCACTGAATTCTTATCTGTCTGATTTCAAGCTACTTTCAGGCCCGATAAATCCTTGTAAAAAGAAGTATCTTTGCCCAAAC
>DATGCB010000166.1:0-6602 GCA_035312365.1 Eudoraea sp.
TAGCGGCTTCTGCCGCATTTGCCCCTCAAATACTGGTTTCGGGAGGACGGCCGCAACAAGCAAAGAAGCTTGGGGTTGCCCTGGTAGGCCTGGGGTATTATAGTACAGATTTACTTGCACCTGCATTGCAATCGACCAAAAATTGCGAACTACGCGGAATTGTAACCGGAAGTCCTGAAAAGATCCCGAAATGGCAGGAACAATATGGCATCAGGGACAAAAACGTCTACTCCTACAAGAATTTTGATACGATTGCGGAGAATCCGGATATTGATGTAGTCTATGTGGTCCTCCCGCCATCCATGCATGCCGAATATTCGATAAGGGCCGCCAAGGCCGGGAAGCATGTATGGTGCGAAAAACCCATGGCAACCTCCGTCACGGAGTGTGATGCTATGATCAAAGCCTGTAAAGAGAATAAGGTAAAGCTGGCCATAGGATATCGCTGCCAGCATGATCCGAATATTCAGGCCTATATGAAGGTTGCCAGGGAACAACCCTTTGGAAAAGTAAAAATGATTACCTCGGCAGCGGGTTATTTCGACGGGAGAACCGACCACTGGAAGCAAAAGAAAAACCTTGGTGGCGGTGTCATGGGAGATATGGGGGTCTATGCCCTCCAGGGGGCTCGACTGGCCTCAGGAGAGGAACCCGTCTCGGTTTCGGCCCAGGCCTCCACGACACGACCGGATGTATATCATGAGGTGGAGGAAACCATGATGTTCCAGTTAGAATTTCCAAGCGGGGCCCGTGCGGCTTGCCATACCAGTTTTGGCATTCAGATGAATTACCTTCAAGTGAATTATGAAAAGGGGTGGCTTAAAATGGAACCTCACTCTTCTTACGGAGGAAATAAGGGAAGTATGTCGGATGGAACCGTCATCAATTTTCAATTACCGAGCCAGCAGGCCAGGCAAATGGATGAAGATGCGGCGGCTATCATGAACAATACCCCGCTGATCGTGCCGGGTGAAGAAGGCCTGCGTGATATCCGCGTAGTGGAAGCCATTTATAAGGCGGCCGCACAGAATTGTACGGTTTACCTGTGACGGGGTGTGCGTTCAACTGACAATGGCAGAACGATCTCTCCAGGATGATCCGGGTAGATTCATACTTCCCGGCTCCTTTATGCATTGGATTCAAGAACGGGAAATGCAAGCCTGCAGGAATGGCTGATTTTTAAAAATAAAATAAGCGTGAAAAAATCTACGAATCCCTATACGGGGAAATCCTTATATGAATTTGAAGAATTATCGCAGGAAGGCATTGGGGAAGCGCTGGAACTAGCCGAAAAATCTTTTCAGGACTGGAAATTGACCGCTTACTCCGAGCGCGCTTCCCTCATGTTAAATGCAGCGAAGGAACTTAGGAATAATAAGGGAAAATATGCAGAAACGATCAGCCTGGAAATGGGAAAACCTATCGTACAGGCTATCGCAGAAGTGGAAAAGTGTGCGTGGGTATGTGAATATTACGCAGAGCATGCAGAAATGCAATTGGCGAACGAGATCATTGAAACGGATGCCGATAAAAGCTTTGTACGCTTTGAACCCCTGGGGGTTGTCCTCGCTATTATGCCCTGGAATTATCCTTTTTGGCAGGTATTTCGCTTTGCGGCGCCGGCGCTGATGGCAGGCAATGTTGGCGTCCTGAAACACGCTTCTAACGTCATGAAATCTGCTCAGCATATCCAGGAAGTTTTTGAAAATGCCGGATTTCCAAAGGGTTGTTTTCAAAATCTGGTGGTAGGCAGCGAAGCCGTAGCATCCATATTACAGGACAAAATCATAAAGGCAGTAACCCTTACAGGCAGTAAACCGGCAGGAGCTTCCGTGGCGGCCCTGGCGGCAAGGGAAATCAAGAAATCGGTCCTGGAACTCGGTGGCAGTAACGCATTGGTCGTATTTAATGATGCCAGCCTTGAGGTTTCCGTGGATATCTGTGTTCAGGCCCGCTTCCAGAATACCGGCCAGAGTTGTATCGCCGGGAAGCGTTTGCTGCTGCAATCCGGAATTGCCGATGAGTTTATAGCCTTGTTTAAACGCAAAGTTGCGGCATTGGTTAGCGGAGATCCGATGGACACGGACACCTATATAGGGGTACTGGCCAGGGAAGATCTGGCGGAAGAAATTGAAAAACAGGTTCGGGATTCGCTCACAATGGGCGCAAAGATTTTGTTGGGAGGGAAAAGGCAAGGCACATATTATGAACCAACCATTGTAGAAGGGGTAACTCCTGAGATGCCTCTATTCAGGGAAGAGTCTTTTGGGCCGGTTATAGGAGTAACACGGTTTGAAAGTGAAGTGGAAGCGGTAGATCTTGTAAATGCCTCGGACTTTGGCCTGGGCGTATCCCTGTTTACCTCTGATATGGAGATGGCAGCCCGCCTGATCCCCCAATTTTACGAAGGGGCCGTCTTTGTTAATGAATTGGTAAAGAGCGATCCCCGATTACCTTTTGGGGGGGTTAAAATCTCGGGGTACGGCCGGGAACTTTCCCATCATGGAATCAGGGAGTTTGTCAATAAGAAGACCGTATATATCAACAATTGCACATTGCCACAGTGAGATCAAAAGTGAATATGCAATGGGATTTGATATAATTTTATAGTTCAATTAAATGGACATATATAGCTTATTCTGAATAATTTAAAGCTGGAAAAACAGGAATTGTATTTACCTGATTCATACGCTTGTAAACCCACGCCCCCATCCTTATGAAATTTGGACGAGTAGACCATCCCGAAACGATAGATTTTACCCTTCCCCCGGACCATCCGCAAACTGCCGGGATACTGGCTGGAGGTTTAAAAAGGGAACCGCTAACGGTTTATGTAGGTTGCGCCAAATGGAACCGCAGGGATCTTAAGAATTTCTATCCCCGGGGTACCGGGGATGAATTGTCCTATTATGCAACCCAGTTTAACGCTATTGAGCTCAATGCCACTTTCTATCGTATATTTCCGGAAAGCACCTACGATCAATGGTATGAAAAAACCCCGGAGGGTTTTAAGTTCTTTCCAAAGATCGTCAACAGTGTCAGCCATTTGAGGAGGTTGAATGAGGCGGTATTTCCCATCCTGGACGAATATTTACTGTTTACCTCAAAACTCGGCAAAAAGTTGGGAACTATTTTTTTGCAGATGCATTCTAATTTTGGGCCCAAAAACTGGGACAGGGTACTGCGCTTTGTGGATTGCTGGCCACGGGATATTCGCCTGGCCATTGAGTTCCGTCATCCGGACTGGTACGCGGACCCCGTTGTTTCCAGGGAATTGTATCACCTGCTCCAGGAAAACAATATGGCCAATATTCTGGTAGATACCGCAGGAAGGCGGGATCTTTTACATATGAGGCTCACCAATGATGAAGCGTTTGTACGCTACGTGGGTGCCAACCACAAGAGTGATTTTGCAAGGCTGGATGATTGGGTATTTCGGTTAAAAGAATGGCACAAACAGGGGTTGCGGAAGATCCATTTCTTTATTCATCAAAACCAGGAACTGGAGTCCCCCTTGCTTACCGCCTATTTTATAGAGAAAATCAATAAGGAACTACCGGTGCAGCTTCACATTCCAGAAACCTTAATAAAAGCGGGAACTACATTTTAGCTAATAGGTGGCACCCACCTCGACGAAACTATTTTTTGTATGCAGCCTGGGGGCTCTGGGTGCGGCCATACAACAGGTGGATCCAAGGTAAAAAAGCGCCAGTTCCTCCAGTTTTTCAACAGGGGATCCAACGGCAATGGCATCTGCCATCTTTATGGTGCCTACAGCCGGTCCCCCTACGATCGATAAATACCATACCCTGCCTTCGGAGTCTGTTATATCCACGTTGAATCGCTCATTCCTAAAAGCGGGAAGCGATGGATTTTGTTTGTATATCCAGGGGCGAAGCACCACCAGGTCGCCGGGGATATGCTGTATTCGGCTAACCTTACCACCTACGGGTGCATGAATACGATGGTAGTTCTTGTTATGAAGGAACACATTCGTAAAATGATAAAACCCCGGAATTTCCCCTTCGTCCATTCCGAAGATGGTGGTAACGGACCGGGTGTCGCATTTTACCCGGACCGGGCCCAGTCTATTTACGTTTCCCGTATCGCACAACAGCCCTTCGCACGGCCATACGAAAGGACTGTGGTTTTTGGGAGTTTCTGCAAATTTTCGGATAAAAAAATCCTGGAAATTTTGAAAATCAGATTTGTTTCCGGGCGGTCTGAATTTAGAAAGGTAGTCGGGATCCTTATAATAATATTGGATATATGGCCTAATAATCCGTTTGGTAATGGGTTGATCGTAGGAAGCCGCATAGAGCGCCGACAGGCTCCGCTGTAAAGGACTTGGAAGGTTACCCCATACATTCACCGACAAAAATCGATATAGATTGGCTTTCCATTGGGGGATTTCGGAAAGCGTAAAATGAGGATCGGAATAATACGAGGTGCTCTCTGCCACTTTCATAAGACACTAAATCATTCCTTTCACATCCTTTATTTCTATATGACAACTATACTGTGTTTCAATGGGCTCATCGGAACATTGTTCCGCCAATTGATCTTCAGGCTGGGTATCCGGAATTATTTGAAAGAGAAGGGACAGGAGGATGGCAACAAAGTATTTAGCGAGTGTTTGCATGATTAAATGGATTAGTTAGGACTAAAAATATTTTTTAAAAAGCCAATTGGAAAACTAATTAAGAAAAGTTTATTGTAAGATTAACATACTTTATCATATCGTTCTTAAATAATGTTAAATAGCACCCGGGTGAAAAGTTTCCACACGCATCCAACCTGAAGTGGTATCGGAGGAGGGTTTACCGGACCTAAAAATGGAGCCGTCCACAATATCTTTTGATCACGACGATCCTTCAGCCTGCTGTTGCCTTATCCACATACCTGCGGTGGAATTCTCAGGAGGTGGGCCATTCTTCGGACACTTTTTGAACCTCATCAAGCACACGCAGTAAATTTCCGCCCCATAGCTTCCCGATTTCCTCCTCCGAATAGCCGCGTCTTACTAATTCGAGCGTCACATTAAAAGTTTCGGAGGCATCGGACCAGCCTTCAATTCCGCCACCTCCATCAAAATCCGAACTGATACCCACATGGTCAATTCCGATAAGTTTTACCATATAATCGATATGGTCCGCAAGGTCAGCGACATTTACTGACTCAGGGACATCCTGTCGCGTTTTTATCAGCTTTTCGGCGGTGGCGGTCACCCGCTCCCTGGATTCCAAATAAGCCTTCTGCCGGGCTTCGCTGAGGCTGGAAATCATCTCTTCCTCGTACCAGTCTATCCCAAGGGAATCGGCAACCTCCTGGTAGAGATCATTAATATACGCTTCCCGGGCCTGGCTTTTGGCCGTGTTCAGGTACGAATGGAAGGCGACGGTTTGTACCACACCACCATTTTCCTTTATCAGAAGCAGTTGTTCATCATCCAGATTTCTGCTGTGATCACAGAGGGCTCTGGCCGATGAATGTGAGGCGATTACAGGAGCCTTACTCAGCGATATCATTTGTTGCATCGAGGCCTTGGAGGGATGAGAAACATCTATCATAATCCCGAGTCTATTCATTTCACTTACAGCACTTTTACCTAATATACTTAAACCATTATGTAACCATATTCCGTCGCTCTCGCCTGTATTGGAGTCACAGAACTGACTATGGCCGTTATGAGATAATGACATATACCTGGCGCCCCGTTGGTGAAACTCCTCAATACGCTTAAGGTCTGCACCAACCGGGTAGGCGTTCTCCACGCCAATCATTGCTACCTTTTTCCCGGTTTTGAAAATCCTCCGTACATCGGCCGAATTAAGCGCCAGTTCTATCTGGTCCGGGGCGATTTCTTCGCAAAACTTGTGTATGGCATTGAATTTTGAAATGGCATTATCGTAGGCTTTGCCATAACCATCAGCGCTTAAAGTATCCTGCCCGGTGTATACTATAAACCAAGCAACATCCAGACCGCCAGCTTCCATTTTCGGCAGGTTCACCTGGGTGTCCAGGAGGTGCGTGTAATTAATGCTATCTGTAAAGTTCTTTACATCAATATCGGCATGGGTGTCAATTGTGATCACCTTTTTGTGAATGTCCAAGGCCCTGTTTTCCATATCTCCCACAGGCTTTTTATCCACTTCTCCACAGGAATATGTTAGCAGGAGAAACATAATAAAAATCGCATGTCGCATATTGTAAGAATTTTAAACCTACAAATAAAGCAATTTGACAACACAAAATGGGGTATAGGTAACATTTAATTGCACACGCTTCATGAAATGATGAGTTTTAAACAAATAACAACCAGAAACTTACAAATGTTAAATTATCACGAGTAGCTAAGTATCCCAGAATTTTTAATTGCCTTTCAAGTAAACCCAAACCGACCCCTGTTTTGAATATTAGAATCCTACTGACCAAACTATCCGAGTTCGAGGCAACCCTGCGCGCATACTCTTACGAACAGCTAAAGGCAACGGAAGCCCGGGAACTCAAAGATAAATTAGGGGCCTTCAGGCGACATCTTGAACAAAAAATTAACCGGGACGTATCGGAGATCTCAGGCAGGGAATCAAAGCCTCCCGGTT
>DATGCB010000167.1:0-24483 GCA_035312365.1 Eudoraea sp.
GAAATTGTTCTTTTGGATACTCAGGGAACTATTTATGGGTTGGATCCGGAAGATGCATGGAACTATGGTGTAAGTTTTTTGCAGGATTTTAATCTCTTTGAAAGACCGGGCAATATTTCCATCGATTTTTACAGAACAGATTTTATAGATCAGGTCGTGGTCGATTGGGAAAACCCCCTGGAAGTATCTTTTTCCAATTTGGATGGAAAAAGCGTTGCCAACAGTTTTCAGGTGGAAGTAAGTCACGAAATTTTTAAGAACCTGGAGTTGCGGACCGCTTTTAAATGGTACGACGTCAAAACCGATTATCGTACCGGCTCATTGCAGAAGCCGCTGCAGGCCAGACAACGATTTTTTGCCAATCTGGGGTATGAAACAGCTGCCGGCGAAAATGGTGCCCAATGGAAGTTTGACTACACATTGCACAGCCTGGGGGAACAACGGCTACCCGAAACGGCATCCAATCCTGTGGAATTCCAGTTGCCCCGATACTCTGACCCTTACAGCCTGATGAATGCCCAGGTAACCAAAGTGTTCTCCAATACCTTCGAAGTTTATGTAGGGGGAGAAAATTTAACTAATTTTACACAGACGGACCCCGTACTGGGTTCGCAAGATCCCTTTGGTTCAATTTTTGACACCAGCATCGTTTATGGCCCTATTATGGGAAGGATGTACTATGCAGGCCTCAGATATAAAATGTAAAACAAAAAATACAATGAAGAAACAACTAATATTATTACTCTTTATATTGACTGCCACGGTCACGGTTGCCCAGGAGAAAAATAAAAAAATGACCTTCGAGGTGGATGGCAAATGCAAAATGTGCAAGATGCGTATTGAGAAGGCCGCATTAGAAGTGGATGGGGTTAAATACGCCTTATGGGATATTCCATCTCATCAGCTATCCTTAATTGTCGATGAACGGAAAACAAATCCCATGCAAATCAAAACTGCTTTGGTTTCAGCGGGTCATGATACCAAAGAACTCAAAGCCACACAGGAGGCTTATGATAAAATCCATCCCTGTTGCAAATACAGGGAGGATGACACGGACGATAGTGAAAGTCATTTATAAAATAGCTCCTGTTACCGGGAGCTTTTTTTGTGGCAACCTAATCCCGTGGAATCCCTGTGGAGCTGTTATAAATTAAAAATTAGTGGACCCGAAAGGTGTATTTCCAGGTTTTGTCCGGTACTGATACAGGGAGCTATTTTATAGCGGTTTTGCAGGTCAACAGCACCTCTCAGGGGCAGGCTATGCCGGTGCTGAAAGCATTTACTATTGAATCTCCCGGCTCCCTCCCTGATCTCAGCATACCTTGTAAGGTTTCCGGGGTTTAATCCACTGATTTTTAGCAGCATCCTTCATTATGTATAGGCGATTTACCTTTAATGCGCTGGTTTTTCTGTTTGGACAACAGGGGTATTCACAAACCTGCTGTTCCGGGGGCGTTCTGCTGTCCAATAATTTAGGGTTGCCTAATGAAGGTACAGGTGTCCTGACTTTCGGTCTGAACTATGACTATAACAACCTAAACACCCTGAATGCCGGCGCGGGCAAACTGGATGATGACTCCAGAAAACGCATAACAAATTCCCTGCTTCTCGGTTTGGGCTATGCCATAACTGATACATTATCCCTTGAAAACTTGTTGACACGGGGTAACCAAACCAGAACCATCTCGCAATTTGGCAATGAAAATTTTACAGGGACGACCGGGATCGGAGATCCTGTGTTCCTGGTCAAATACACTATTGCTGATTTGCCGGGAGCCAATACTGTGCTCAATATCGGTGCGGGAACCAAAGCACCTTTGGGAAAATCGGACATAAGGACGGACCAGGGTATTTTACTCACTGCTGACCTGCAGCCTGACAGCGGCGCCTGGGACGGACACGGTTGGCTTTCATTTAACAGGGAATCGGGGTTTAATCCTTCAGCCACGTTTTCAGGAAATTTCACTTATCGCTTAACCCGACAGAACCATTCCTATTTAAACAATAGCTCTACCTACGAATTTGGCGATGAGTTTCATATGAATCCGGGATATACAGACCAATTATTGATGTTAAATACCATCATCAATCCGGGATTGATTTTGAAATACAGAAAGGCCGGGATGGACAGGATCAATGATTTTGAACTCGCCAATACGGGAGGGGAATGGGTATTTCTGAGGTTTGAGATCAATACGCAAATAACCCCGGACCCGGGGATTGCCCTTCGATTAGAAGTGCCGGTCTATAGCTATGTCGAAGGAACCCGGTTGACAACCACGCTGCGGTTTAGCAGTAGCCTTACTTTTAAGCTGGATGCAATAAAATGCCATAGTGATGTAACCGTGACCCTAACATGTATTAGTTAGTTGATCAGGGTGAGATCAGAAAAATTAATTAAAAAGGAAAGTGATGAAAAAGTGGTTATTTCCATTAATGTGTGCCGGGACGATCTTGTTTTCCTGTAGTGGTTGGGAAACGCAGGAGACCCTTCAAAACCCAACGGACGACGGTCCCGTACTATCCAATGAATGGAGCATTCCCGTGGAAGATATCATTGACGGTGGCCCGGGAAGGGATGGGATACCTGCCCTTGAAAGCCCCGTTCTTACCACGGCAGCCAATGCGAGTATTCTCTCTGACACCGATTTGGTGCTAGGCTATAAGAATGGAAATGACATCCGCGCGTATCAGCACATTATACTGGACTGGCATGAAATTGTGAATGACAGGGTCGGTGATGTTTCTGTGGCCATAACCTATTGCCCGCTCACTGGAACAGGCATTTGATGGAACAGGATGATCAATGGAAAGGAAACTACTTTTGGGGTATCGGGTCTGCTGCACAATACCAATTTAATTCCCTTCGACCGGGAAACAACCAGCAATTGGTCGCAGATCCTGAACGAATCTGTGAACGGGGAACTATTGGGTCAAAAAGCCGGGCTGATCCAGCTTGTGGAAACGAATTGGAAAACCTGGAAAAACATGTACCCGGATTCCAAAATATTAAGTTTAAACACCGGTTTCTCCCGGGTCTATGGGGTGTATCCCTATGTTGATTACAGAACCAATCACTCCTTCTTCTTATTCCCGGTTATGACGGATAAGAGATTGCCGGCTAAAGAACGGGTTCTCACCATAGTAGACGGCAATAAAGCCAGGGTGTATCGCTTTGAAGACCTGATGATCCAGAATATCATCAGGGACAGCTTTGAAGGTAAAAATTATGTAATCGTCGGCAATGCACATTTCATGATGTCCTTTGCTTTGAATTCAGATCAGCAATCCCTTCAATTCAATTATACATTTGATGGTTCGGAGGTTGTGCTCGGGGATAACGAGGGAAACACATGGAACATTTTTGGAGAGGCAGTTTCGGGGCCACGTAGTGGAGAGGTGCTCACCTCGGGCAATGCATTTATGGCGTATTGGTTTTCGGTCCCTGCATTTTATACCACCGAGATTTACAATAATTAAAGCCCGTGACCAACAAAAAACCGTCCTGCTTCCTTCGGTGCGGAGCAGGACGGTCAAAATTTATCAGATGTGGTTGCCCCTACATCATTCCGGGCATTCCGCCTCCACCGCCCATAGGTGGGCCGGCAGGGGTATCTTCCTTAATATCGGTAAGTGAACATTCGGTAGTCAGGATCATACCTGCAACGGATGCCGCATTTTCCAGGGCAATCCTGGTTACTTTAGCGGGATCAATGATCCCTGCTTTTAGCATATCCACGTATTTGTCGGATTTGGCATCGTACCCAAAATCTCCTTTTCCATCCAGTACTTTGGCAGCAACAACAGAACCTTCACCGCCCGCATTTTCAACGATAATCCTCAGTGGTGCTTCAATGGCCCTGGCGACAATTTGTACGCCTGTGTCTTCATCCGCATTCTCTGTCTGTATCTTTGAAAGTACAGAAATGGCCCTGATCAGGGCAACACCCCCACCGGCAACAATACCCTCTTCAACAGCCGCCCTTGTAGCATGCAATGCATCGTCTACCCTGTCTTTTTTCTCTTTCATTTCCACTTCTGAAGCAGCCCCTACATAAAGTACGGCAACCCCTCCGGCTAGTTTGGCCAAACGCTCCTGCAATTTTTCCTTGTCGTAATCAGAGGTTGTGGTTTCTATCTGCGATTTAATCTGGTTGACCCTTGATTTGATATCTTTGGCAGCACCGGAACCGTTTACGATCGTGGTATTGTCCTTATCGATGGTCACCTTTTCGCAGCTACCTAACATATCGATGGTGGTATTTTCCAGAGAGAACCCTCTTTCTTCAGCGATTACCGTACCGTTTGTCAGTATGGCAATGTCTTCCAGCATGGCCTTTCTCCGATCCCCGAAGCCCGGAGCTTTGACTGCGGCAATTTTTAAAGACCCCCGCAATTTGTTAACCACCAAAGTTGCCAGTGCTTCCCCATCCACATCTTCTGAAATGATTAAAAGCGGTTTCCCTGATTGTGCCACCGGCTCCAATACAGGCAGCAAATCTTTCATGGTGGAGATCTTTTTATCAAACAATAAAATGTAAGGATTCTCCAAATCTGCGGTCATTTTTTCAGAGTCCGTTACGAAATAGGGGGAGAGGTATCCTCGGTCGAACTGCATTCCTTCGACAACATCCACATACGTATCGGTTCCTTTTGCTTCTTCGACGGTAATGACACCTTCCTTGCCTACTTTTCCAAATGCCTCCGCAATGAGTTCCCCGATCATTTCATCATTGTTGGAAGAGATGGCAGCGACCTGCTTAATTTTTTCTGAGGAATCGCCCACTTTTTTAGACTGTTTGGCCAGATTGGCTACGATGGCCTGTACCGCTTTGTCAATACCTCTTTTAAGATCCATCGGATTAGCCCCTGCCGCCACGTTTTTTAGCCCTTCTTTTACGATGGACTGTGCCAATACAGTTGCTGTGGTAGTACCGTCTCCGGCGAGATCGTTGGTTTTAGAGGCAACTTCCTTAACCATCTGTGCTCCCATATCCTCCAGGGCATCGGCCAATTCTATTTCCTTGGCCACGGTAACACCATCCTTAGTGACCATAGGAGCACCAAATGATTTACTTACGATGACGTTTCTACCCTTGGGACCTAATGTTACTTTTACCGCGTTGGCCAGGGCATCTACGCCTCTTCTGAGACCATCGCGAGCATCAATGTTAAACTTTATATCTTTTGCCATAATTTAATTTTTGAGTTTTAAAAATTAAATTCCGATTCACAAATTTCAATTTCCGCACATTAGTTCGGGCATTTGGAATTTGCTGCCTGGAATTTTAATATTGTTAAATAATTGCCAGGATATCACTTTCCCGCATCATGAGATAATCGGTATTATTAAACTTCAGTTCGGTACCGGAATACTTGCCATAAAGAACCGTATCGCCCACTTTTACTGTGACCTTGTCATCCTTGGTCCCCGGGCCAACGGCCACTACTTTGCCTTTTTGCGGTTTTTCCTTTGCAGTGTCCGGGATATAGATACCGGAGGCAGTTTTTGTCTCGGCAGCCATAGGTTCAATAAGTACCCTATCTGCTAATGGTTTAATGTTCACTTTCGCCATATTATTTGGTTTTTAGATTTTAAATTTCAAATTTTAACTGGGCAGAAATTATGCCAAGAGATTAAAACTGACATAATGTTAAATTAAAAATGCCAGCTTGTCATTTATGCTGGCATTCCTGTTCTATGCTGTCATCAAATTATTGCACAGTGTCCGCCGGAATTCCACCATCATTTGAAGGTGTCACTTCCTCAGGAACCTGATCAGGAAGAGTCTCCGGAACCGATGTTTCTATATCGTCTCCCTGGAGCAACTTGGAATCTGCTTCCCCGAAATTTCCTTTTAATGCAACATTGGAAAGTAATATCAAAACGATCAACAGGGTTGCCAGTGTCCAGGTACTCTTGTCCAAAAAGTCTCCTGTCTTTTTTACACCCCCAACAATCTGTGTGCCGCCGCCGCCAAATGAGGAGGACAAACCACCCCCCTTGGGATTTTGTACCATCACCACCAATACCAGCAGGAAACAAACCACGATAATCAGGATCAGGAATATTGTAAATGTGCTCATTATGTATTTAATTTTCTTGCTGCAATTTCTCCACCGCCTTAATTCGGTCTGCAAAGAAACCACTTTTTTCCGGATATTTCAAACTTAAAATCCGGTATGCCTGTATCGCTTTTTTATATTTTTTTTGCTCCAGATATACCTTGGCCAGGGTCTCAGTCATCAACTCGTTTTTGGCCAATGTGGTGGATTCCCTGATGTTTATTTTAGAGGTCGGCTGTTCGGCCGGCTTTATCTTTGGGTTATTTTCAATAAACTTGTCTATGAGCTCAAACTTTTTTTTCCTGGAGACATTTTCTTCCAGGGGAAAATGTATTTCTTCATCGCCCCCATAGGGATCGCCGCGGAGTCCTTCTTTTTTTCTTTTTATGGAATTCAGGGATGTAAGTTGAAGCCATTCCCCAAAAGAATATTTTTCCTTTTTTGTGAAGGGCAGGGGTTTTCCAAGTTCGAGTTCGGCAGCGGCGTGTTTTTTTGCGATGGCAATATCCCTGTCTATTTCCGGATCCTTGGAAGTGAAAAGGGAAGGATCTAAAATAGCATCTGCATCCTTCGCCGATCGGGGAAGCGGTTCATCCGTGGATTCCTCTATCAGGGCAACTTCACCTTTAGGATGGGCAACCACTTCTTCGGAAATAATCTCCTGCTCATTTAACGGGGTTTTCCCCGAGATGGTATTGGCTATCGCATTTTGAAGGAACTCTGCGGAGGTGATAAAATCGAATAGAACATCCCTGTCGGAGGTATAGGCAGCCGTTACTTTTAATGCATTGTTGTACTTAAAACTGTTGAGGTTCTTGAGCCCTTTCAAGTGCAGGGCCCTGGCAGCCTGAAAGTATGGATACTCGTCCAATACGTCTTCGAGCTGTTTGGTCTGGACAGGGTCGACCAACTTGTCTGGATGCTGTAACAGGTATGAGAAATCGGATACGTTCATGATTGAAAACTAGGGCACAAGGTAACCATATAGGGACTAAGAACAAAGCATTTAAAAACAGGAGGCATCATCCCAAACACTACCAGTCTGCAAGTGATTCATTAAAAATGTCCTGATTGATCCTTTCAAAAATAGCCTGATGCGCTTCATCCCTGACAGAGGACAACTGAGAATTGGCATCGTAATCAAAGAAAAATGAAAACCGCCTTTCAAAGTCAACATCTTCCTTGGTCCGATTAAAAAACCGGACATTAACCCCGATAGTTAACCTGTTCTGGGCAGCCCGTTGCTCTGCGGTCGCGGTCATTGGAGACACCCGGTACTCCACAATTTCGCCTTCGTACAATAAATCCCCGTTAGCTGTGACCAAATCGAGACTCGTCTGATTCAGGATGAGATCCTGTAGGGAGAGCGTAAATTCCCTGTCCAAACCCGGATCGAACGTGGATCCCGGACTTTGGGAAGCGTAATTCTGAAAATAATTGACCTGAAAGGTCTGGGCGGTACCTACATCCCCCCCGGTAAAATTATACACCCCACAACCAGAGCTACTCAGGGGGACAATCAGAAGTAGTATTATACGCGTGCAATTCTTCAATTTCACTTTAAAATTTTATTAATTTTCTTCCCGACGGTTGTTCAAAAAAACTTCGTACCTCTAATTTTGTTACCGGTATCCCGAAGCGCGTGCATCTCACAAATCGTATTGTTTGATTTTTCGATACAAGGTACGCTCGGAAATACCCAACTCAGCCGCCGCGGCCTTTCGTCTACCTCGATTGCGATTCAGGGATTTTTTTATGAGTTCTATCTCCTTTTCCTGTAAAGATAGCGTTTCTTCCTCTTCTATTTCTTCCGCAAAATGGTACTTGTCCTCCTGTGGAACCACGACCTGAGGTTCCGGTCGTGCTTCGGGCAGGGGTAATACTTCCAGAGGTTCACGCCCTTCTTCGGAACCCTGTTCTCCATTGGTGCCGTAAATTTTCCGGATGAGGGTTTCATTTTCTTCCTGAACTTTTTCGGTGTCACTGGTTTTTAAAAGTTCCAGGGTCAATTTTTTAAGGTCGTTGAGATCCCCTTTCATATCAAACAATACCTTGTAAAGTATTTCGCGTTCATTGCTGAAATCACCCTCTTTACGCTTCCTTTCTATGACGGCAGGGAGGTTTGAATCACCGGCATTGGGCAGGTAGCTATTAAGCCTGGCAAGGGAAATATCCCTCTCTTCCTCAAGGACAGAGATTTGTTCCGCGACGTTTCTCAGCTGTCTGATATTTCCCGGCCATCGGTATTTAACCAGTAGTTGTACCGCGTCATCGTCTAAACGGATGGTAGGCATTTTGTATTTCTGACCAAAATCCGACGCAAATTTCCGGAACAATAAATGAATGTCGGCCTGTCGTTCCCTGAGCGGGGGGATATTGATCTCAACAGTGCTAAGGCGGTAGTAAAGATCTTCCCTGAATTTTTCTTTTTTGATGGCTTCATATATATTCATATTGGTGGCGGCAACTATCCGGACATTCGTTTTCTGAACTTGGGATGATCCCACTTTCAGAAATTCTCCGTTTTCCAGCACCCTGAGCAGCCGCACCTGCGTGGTTAAGGGCAATTCTCCCACCTCATCGAGGAATATGGTTCCGCCATCGGCAACCTCAAAATATCCATTCCGGGTTTGGGTGGCCCCTGTAAAGGAACCCTTTTCATGCCCAAAGAGTTCACTATCTATCGTCCCCTCCGGAATAGCCCCGCAATTCACTGCTATATATTTTGCGTGCTTTCTATGGGAAAGGGAATGGATAATTTTGGGGATAGCCTCCTTCCCGACCCCGCTCTCTCCGGTGACCAAAACAGAAATATCGGTAGGGGCAACCTGGACGGCCTTTTCCAGAGCACGATTCAGTTTGGGATCGTTCCCTATGATCTCAAAACGTTGTTTTATGGCCTGAACGTTCTCCATATAGTTCTATTTATCAGAATATCCAACCGCTTCCCCAATCAGGGTTGCAGAGGTACAATCACAAATATGTACGTCTACTAATTCACCAACTTTATAATGTTCCTTTGGAAACACAACCACCGTATTCTGGCTGTTACGGCCCATCCATTGGCTATCTGATTTTTTAGAGGGTCCTTCGATCAATACCTCCTCTATATTGCCAATATGTTCTTTTGTCCTGAAGTAAGCATGCTCTTGCTGAAGGGCAATAATTTCCCGCAACCTTCTTTTTTTGATTTCCACAGGAATATCGTCCTTTAATTTTCTCGCCGCCAGGGTACCGGGCCTTTCGGAATAAGCAAACATAAACCCAAAATCATATTTTACATATTCCATCAATGACAACGTATCCTGATGATCCTCTTCGGTCTCGCCGGGAAACCCACTGATCATATCCTGGCTGATGGCACAGTCCGGGATGATCTTTTTGATGTTGTCGATCAATTCAAAATACTCCTCCCGGGTATGGAGCCTGTTCATCGCCTCCAGAATACGGTTGCTGCCACTTTGAACCGGCAAATGAATGTATTTGCAAATGTTCCTGTATTTCGCCATGGTTTCAATGACTTCCAGGGTCATGTCCTGCGGATTAGAGGTTGAAAAGCGAATCCGCATGTCAGGCTGCGCTTCTGCTACCATTTGCAAAAGCCTTGCGAAATTGACAGCACTTGCTTTTTGAATTTCCGATGCGCCATGAAAATCTTTTTTCAATCCTCCGCCATACCAGACATAGCTGTCTACGTTCTGCCCCAACAAGGTAACTTCCTTATAACCTGTGTTCCAAAGATCCCTTACCTCGCTCAGGATCGATTGCGGATCGCGACTCCTTTCCCGGCCACGGGTAAAGGGTACAACGCAGAAGGTACACATATTGTCGCATCCCCGGGTGATCGTCACAAATGCCGTCACTCCGTTCGAATTTAATCGCACCGGAGCAACGTCCGCGTAGGTTTCATCTTTTGATAAAAGTACATTTACCGCGCTCCGGCCTTCTTCTATCTCCTGAATGAGATTTGGAAGATCCTTGTAGGCATCCGGGCCTACGACCATATCTACAATACGTTCTTCTTCCAGTAACTGACACTTCAGCCGTTCTGCCATACACCCCAGCACCCCCACTTTCATATGGGGTCTGGTTTTTTTTACCGCATTGAATTTTTCCAGGCGCTTGCGTACCGTGGTCTCGGCTTTTTCCCGGATAGAACACGTATTCACCAGGACAAGATCCGCATCATTCAATTCCCGGGTCGTATTAAATCCCTCTTTGGCCAATATGGAAGCGACTATTTCACTATCCGAAAAATTCATCTGGCACCCATAACTTTCAATATATAAATTACGGGTATTTCCAAGGTTATTTTCAATGGTAAGTGCCGTTCCCTGAACCGATTCGTCTATCACTTTCTTCATTTCTTCTTCGTGTCTTGCCTGGAGCTAAAAAGGTTTGCAAAGATAACATATAATACAATTTTATGACAATATGACAGTTAATTATTTATCAAATTTTACGCAACGATGCAAGACCGGGTGTATCTTCATTTCAACAGCCCTAAACAATTACGTAACAAATACGGACTATGAAAAAGCAAGTTTTAGTGATTTTGATCTCAGTAGCGATGGCCCTGGTTTCCTGTGAAAAATCAGATGACAGTAAATATGCAGATTACCTGGTGGCAAGGCCACTGGTTATGACCAAGGCAGAATTTAAGAACAGTGTGGACATTGTTGCCCCAATACCTGTTAATGAATCCGGAAAGATTTATGCCTACCAGAACTACATTTTTGTAAATGACAAGTACCGCGGGGTGCATGTCATCGACAACAGTGATCCCGGCGCACCCAAAAAAGTGTCCTTTATCAAGATTGCCGGCAATGTGGACATCTCCGTAAAAGATGACTACCTGTATGCCGATAGTTTAACGGATCTGATCGTATTGGATATTTCCGATGTGAACAACATAAGAATTGTTAACCGGCTCGAAAATGTATTGCGGGATAACTTGATCTGGCCTGCGGAGGCAGACTTCTTTGAATATGAGGACTTTGATTATGAAAATGAGATTCTGATCGGATGGGAACTGGTCACAGAACGCAGGTTGATTGAGGAATATAACCTACGCTTCAATGATATTGCCTTGGCCGAAGCAGCAAATGATGCCGGAAATGTTGGCCAGGGAGGGTCACTGGCACGTTTCAAAATTGTAAATGACTACCTGTATGCCGTAGACAGCCATACCATTAATGTATTTGAGATCAGTGATCTTGAAAATCCCAGGGACCTTGAAGATATATATGCCGGGTTCGACATTGAGACTATTTTCAACAAAGGAGAACATCTGTTCCTGGGGAGTATGAGAGGCATGTACATTTATGATATCACTACTCCGGCCAGCCCGACGTTTGTGTCTGAATTTCAGCACGGCACAGCCTGTGACCCCGTAGTGGTAGATGGGGATTATGCGTATGTCACACTACGTGGCGGAAATAATTGCGGAGCTACTGAAAGTGGGTTGTTTATCGTTGATATCTCCGATATTGCGACCCCAACGCTTGCAGTTAGCTATCCTATGGATGAACCCTATGGATTGGGGATTAAAGATGAGAAGCTTTTTGTGTGTGATGGGGCTTCGGGCCTCAAAGTGTTTGATAAAACGGATATTCAGCATTTGGAGAGCTTAAACCACTATAAGGATATCATCACTTTTGATGTTATTCCGCTCGAAGACATGTTATTGATGGTTGGAGATGATATCCTTTACCAATATGAATATTTGGAAAATTCCATTGAGTTGTTAAGTACACTGGAGCTGAACTAGATGAACGCGACCCGTTGCAAACCCTTCCTTAAATGCCTGGCGACACTAGTGATCCTGATTGTCACAGCCTGTAATAAGGGGGATGAACCGATACCCGATCTGAATGCACTGAATGACTTATTGGAAGAAATAGAACAATTATCCGCAAGTCAGACCTGCGAGGATGCAGACCAATGGAAGTTTACCGCCCTGGGTTTAAAACCCTGCGGGGGACCTTCATCATATATAGCATATTCTTCGAAAATTGACACGACCCTTTTCCTGGACAAAGTAAAAAGATACAATAAGGAGGTGATGGAATACAATAAAAAGACAGGAGCTGTTTCGGACTGTGCCCTGATTGAAAAACCTGCTGAAGTCCTTTGTGATAATGGGAGTCCTGTCTTTCTGTACCGCCTTGAATAGCTTAAAGAAATTTGCGTTGTTTACCCTATGAAAAAGATAGAAACATCCCGGAAATACGGGATGTTTTTTTTTGCCTATATATTAAGGAAGAACTTCAAATAAAAAAATTAGGCTACTTTTGTTCCTTCAAAATTCAATGAATGGCTAAGAACTTAGTGATTGTAGAGTCGCCTGCAAAGGCAAAAACAATTGAGAAATTTCTGGGTAAGGATTACAAGGTCACATCCAGTTTTGGACATATTGCTGATCTCCCTTCCAAGGAATTGGGGGTGGATGTCGAGAATAATTTTACACCAAAATACATTGTTGATAAGGAAAAAAAACCGTTGGTTAAAATATTGAAGGATCTCGCAAAGAAGGCAGATACAATATGGTTGGCCAGTGATGAAGATCGGGAGGGAGAAGCTATTTCCTGGCATTTGGCAGAGACCCTGCAATTGGATAAAAGCAAGACCAGAAGAATTGTATTTAATTCAATCACCAAGGCGGCCATCCAGAAGGCTATAGAAAATCCGAGGGCCATTAACTACGATTTGGTGAATGCGCAACAGGCACGAAGGGTACTCGACAGGCTGGTGGGATATGAACTGTCCCCCGTGCTTTGGAAAAAGATAAAGCCCGGGTTATCAGCCGGGCGTGTGCAATCGGTGGCAGTGCGATTAATTGTGGAGCGCGAAAGGGATATTGAAGCATTTGACCCGGTGGGCTCCTTTAGGATTAGCGCTGAGTTTACAACGAAGGAAGGCAATGTTTTTACGGCAAAACTCAATAACACATTTGATGCCAACCAAGAGGCAGCGGCATTCTTAAAACAAAATATAGGGGCTGATTTTACCGTTACCAGCCAGGATAAAAAGCCGGCAAAGAAATCCCCGTCCGCTCCTTTTACCACCTCAACGCTCCAACAGGAAGCCTCCCGGAAACTGTACTTTTCGGTGGCGCGTACCATGCAGGTCGCACAGCGGCTGTATGAGGCCGGGTTGATTACTTATATGAGAACGGACAGTGTAAACCTTTCCGGGGAGGCGATCAGGGCCGCTAAGGATGCTATTGTTGAGAATTACGGTGTAAAGTACAGTAAGGTCCGTAATTTTAAGGGAAAGTCCAAGGGGGCGCAAGAGGCACATGAAGCAATCAGGCCGACAGATATGACCCTGCAATCTCCTGCTCTGGAGAATGATCAATCCAAATTATATGAACTGATCTGGAAACGTACCCTGGCCTCTCAGATGAGCGATGCAGAATTGGAACGCACCAATGTCAGGATCAAAGCAAGTACACATAAAGAAGAATTTAACGCAAACGGGGAGGTAATAAAATTTGACGGCTTCCTTAAGGTATACCTGGAAGGAAAGGATGAGGAAGATCTGGCCGAAGAGCAGCAGGGCATGTTACCGGCCATGACGGTCGGAGACCCGTTGAAAAACAATTATATTTTGGCAACAGAACGTTTTACACGCCCGCCATACCGGTATACCGAAGCTACCCTGGTCAAGCAATTGGAGGAATTGGGAATTGGGAGACCTTCAACCTATGCCCCTACAATTTCTACCATTCAGAACAGGGGATATGTGGAAAAAGGCAGTGTAGATGGCATAGAACGTACCTATACCCAACTGGTTTTGGAATCTTCCGACGTGGTTGAAAAATCGTTGACGGAGACCATTGGTTCGGACAAGGGAAAACTGGTCCCGACCGATATTGGAATGATCGTGAACGACTTTTTGGTGAGTCATTTTGCGAACATACTTGACTATAATTTTACGGCAAAAGTAGAAAAGGATTTCGATGAGATTGCAGAAGGGGTAGAGGATTGGCAGAAGGTAATGAAGGATTTTTATAAGGACTTCCATCCCAATGTTGTCGATGTGGAGGAAAATGCAGACCGGGCCAGTGGTGAACGGGTGTTAGGGAAGGATCCCAAGACAGGAAGGCAGGTGGCGGTTCGCCTGGGAAGATTTGGGCCAATGGTGCAAATTGGGACGGTGGATGAAGAGGAGAAACCTTTGTTTGCCAGTCTGTTGCCGGAGCAATCCCTGAATACCATCACCTACGAGGAGGCCATGGAATTGTTTAAACTTCCCCGAAAATTGGGGGTGTATGAAGGAGAAGATATTGAAGCCAATGTAGGGAGATATGGCCCTTATGTGCGGTTCGGGAAAAAGTTTGTCTCCCTCGATAAAGGGGAAAGTGCCTTTGATGTAGACATGGAAAGGGCTATTCAACTCATCCGGGAAAAACAAAAGGCAGATGCTCCTATTGCGACCTTCAAAGGCAAGGAAGTTACCAGGGGTAAAGGCCGGTTTGGTCCTTTTATCAAATGGGATGGGATGTTTATCAATGTGAATAAAAAGTACGATTTTGAACACCTTTCCCAAACGGATATAGAAGAATTGATCGAGCTTAAGTTAAAGAAAGAAGCTGAAAAAGTTGTCAGGGACTGGCCAGGCGAGGGAATACGGATAGAGAAAGCCCGATGGGGCCGGCATAATGTCATAAGGGGAAGGACCAAAGTGGAGCTTCCAAAGGAGGTGGATGTCAGTAAAATTTCCCTCGATGATGTAAAAGCATTGCTTGATAGGAAAAAGCCTGAGAAAAAAACCGGAGCGAAGAAGAAGTAACGCAGAAGGACGATCAACAGAATTAAGTTACCT
Source organism: Eudoraea sp. (assembly GCA_035312365.1). GTDB lineage: Bacteria > Bacteroidota > Bacteroidia > Flavobacteriales > Flavobacteriaceae > JAFMPW01. The sequence continues at coordinate 14,896 of DATGCB010000167.1, forward strand.
GCAAACACGGAACAAGAAACGATAATCAATAACTTTCATAGAGCATCATGGCATTCGAGTTTTTAGTACCAGTAGCCGATAGAGCCTTGGCACATTGTGAATTACTACCCCCGCAGGCACTGGGAAAAAATATCAACAAACACTCTTCAAGGCATGGTTTGCCGGTTTTGGCCAATGTCTCCTTCGCCATTCTGGGGGTTAATGAATCCAGGAATGCGTTTGAGAAAAAACCGGAACCCCTGGACATTACGCGGATCCGAATTCAATTGTATCAATTGATGATTGGGAACTGGAACTCATCCATGGCAGATCTCGGCGATGTTGAAGAGGGAGATACGGTGGAAGATACCTATTTTGTGGTTAAGGAAATAGTAGCCGTTCTCCTGAAGGAAAATGTCATCCCCATTATTATCGGAGCCACACAGGACATTACCTATCCTACCTACAGGGCCTTTGACAATATTAAGGATATGGTGAATCTTGTGGCGATTGACAGCAGGTTTGATTTTGGTGCGGATGAGGAACTTATTTCCTCACATTCCTATATGAGCAAGATCATTACCGACAAGCCCAACAATCTGTTTAATTTTTCCAATATAGGGTATCAGACCTACTTTAATGCACAGGAGGAAATTGACCTTATGGAACGGCTTTTTTTCGATGCCTATCGCCTGGGAGAGATTACCTCCGATATGACCCTTGTAGAACCGGTATTGCGCAATGCCCATTTAGTAAGCATCGATGCCCGGGCTATTAGGGCCGGCGAAATGGGGATGTCTTCTAATTTCTCTCCCAACGGTTTTACGGGAAGAGAGATATGCGCCATTACGAGGTATGCCGGAATAAGTGATAATGCAGCCATTTTAGGGATCTATGAAATTGAAAATACTGCACAATCCTTTCAAATGGTAGCCCAAATGATATGGTACTTTATGGAAGGCTTCAATTACCGGCGAAAAGAAGTCCCAAATGCCAAAAATAATGACTTCAGTAAGTTCATAGTCCCCACCGAAACTGAGCAGTTGGTCTTCTATAAGAGTCATCTCACCGAAAGATGGTGGGTAGAGATCCCTTCAATTATGACTTCACATACTAAAACAAAATCACCAGCGTTATTACCATGCACCGAGCAGGACTATCTGGACGCATGTGATCAGATTATTCCGGAAAGGTGGTTTAAGGCCTATAAGAAGGGCTTTAATTAATTGAAAATAATTTTAAAGGATAGGCAGTTTTATACAATAAATTATTCAAAAATCAGTTTAAAGAATAATAATTGACAATACTGTTTATAGTCTTAATCGAAATTTAACCTAAAGTATGAAGAAGCTATTGTTATCGTCTATAGCATTTGTTTTTTTGCTCAGTAGTTGCGGCTCAAAAACAAAAGGTGAACTCGTAGGAGTCCAGGGCAAAAAATGGTATCCCGAAAAACCTTATGGCATGGAACTGATCCCGCGGGGATCTTATATCATGGGTAAGAGTGAAGAAGATATGGCCCAGGTGCTTAACGCCCCCACTAAAACTGTAACCGTACGTTCCTTCTATATGGATGATACGGAAATAACGAACAGCGAATACCGCCAGTTTGTTGAATGGGTACAGGATTCCATCGTTAGAACCAGATTGGCCATCCTGGCAGATGAGTTGGGCATGGGTCCGGATGACGGAGGTATCGGAGAGTATGCATTTAAGGATGCGGACACTACCAAGATGTCTACTTATGACAAATATATGTTGGACAATTACTCCGGAATGGGAGAAACCGGGTATGAGGGCCGGGCACTGAACAAAGATGAAGATCTTGTTTGGGATATCTCGGATTATCCGGATGAGTACTATACTGAAGTAATGGATTCGCTGTACATCCCGGAAGAAGAATCGTATAACGGTCAGCGGACTGTAGATGTAACTAAATTGAAGTACAAATACAGCTGGATGGACATTGAAGCTGCGGCCCGATCCAGAGAAGGCAGGAGAAAAGATTTTATTAAACATGAGGAGTTGGAGATCTATCCGGACACCACCGTGTGGATCCGGGATTTCGAATACTCCTATAATGAACCGATGCACAACGATTACTTTTGGCACGATGCCTACAGCGACTATCCTGTAGTCGGTGTTTCTTGGAAGCAGGCCAAGGCATTTTGTAATTGGAGAACCAAATTCAAGAATGATGATCAAAAAGAGCGTGGAAAGCAATTCGTAAACCAGTTCAGATTACCTACAGAAGCTGAATGGGAATACGCGGCAAGGGGAGGTATCGAAGGGGGTACATATCCCTGGGGTGGACCTTATGTAATAAGTGATACCGGTTGCTTTATGGCTAACTTTAAACCACAGCGAGGTGATTATGCAGCGGATGCCGCACTATACACCGTGGAGGCAAAGTCTTATGAGCCTAACGACTTTAACCTGTACAACATGGCAGGGAATGTTTCAGAATGGACCAATTCTAGTTACGATCCAAGTTCTTATGATTACGTATCCACGATGAACCCTAACGGAGGAGACGGCGGTAACGCCAGAAAAGTAATCCGGGGTGGTTCGTGGAAGGATGTTGCTTATTTCCTACAGGTAAGTACACGTGATTATGAGTACAAGGATTCCGCAAGAAGCTATATTGGATTCAGGACTGTTCAGGATTATATGGGTGAGGAAGACTCAACTCAGTAATTCTTACGTATATAGTAAATCAAACTTAAACCAAATCCTTTAATTAACAGTAAACTTAAATTAAATTTAAAATTATGGCACAGTCAAAATCAACAAAGAAATTATTCAACATGGCCTATGGCCTTGGGGCATCGGTAGTGATTATCGGTGCGCTATTTAAGATCCTGCACTGGGAGTTTGGTCCTCTTACAGGCGGACTACTACTGGCAGTGGGACTTATTACAGAAGCACTTATTTTTGCTATTAGTGCATTTGAACCGGTAGATGACGAATACGATTGGTCTTTGGTATATCCAGAATTGGCCGGTGGTATGTCTAACGGGAAGAATGAAGCTCAGGAAGCCAAAGAGGCTGAAGGCATTTTGTCCAGAAAACTGGATGAACTTTTAAAAGAAGCTAATATCGATGCCAGCCTTATGGAAAGCCTGGGTGATAGCATTCGCAATTTTGAAGGTGCTGCCAAAGGGATTGTTCCAACGGTTGATGCCATGGAGTCTACCAAGAAGTATTCTGATGAGATGGTACATGCTGCCGCTCAAATGGAATCTTTGAATAGTCTTTATAAAGTACAATTAGAGAGTGCAAGCCGGCAAGCTTCCGTAAACGAAGAAGTCGTTCAGAATGCCAGTGCTCTTAAAGATCAGATGGAATCTCTGGCCAGTAACCTTTCTTCATTGAATGGAGTATATGGTGGAATGCTGACTGCCATGAACAGGAACTAATTAGATTTAGTTGTTTACCAAATCAAATATTAATTAAAATCTAATTAGAAAATATGGCATCAGGAAAATTGTCACCTCGTCAAAAGATGATCAATCTTATGTATTTGATCTTTATTGCGATGCTGGCCCTAAATATGAGTAAGGAAGTTCTGGCAGCGTTCGGATTAATGAACGAAAAGTTAGAGGCTTCAAATATAAAAACCTCGGAGAACAATCTCGCGTTCCTGGCAGGTTTGGAAACTAAAGCATCGGAAAATGCGGAGAAATTTGGTCCGCTTCTAGATGATGCTAAGAAAATAAAGATATTGTCCCAGGAGTACTTTGATTATCTGGAAAACCTTAAGAAAGAGATGACCTCTGAAATTAAGGATCCTAAAGATTATCAGGTGATGGACAAATCCGATTATCTGGATCAAAAATTCTGGCAGGGTGATAACCTGGCTAAGGAAGGAAAAGAATTTCTGAAAAGGATCAACGATTACCGTACACAGGTCTCGGCGATATTGCCGGAGGGTATGGAAGAAGTGAAGGCCTCTGTCAATACCAAGTTCGAAACCGGTGATGAAAACGGGAAAGTAGAAAGGAGAGACGGTGTTAAAGTAGATTGGTTGACCTACCATTACGAAGGATTTCCGGTGGTAGCTTCTCTGACCAAGATCACTGCACTGCAGTCCGATATCAAGGCTACTGAAGAAGCTGCACTTAAGGCAATGCTCGAAGGGCAGTTGACCACGGAAGTTTCCATGACGAACTATACAACGCTCCTTGAGCAGGAAAAATCTGCCTTCTATGCGGGTGAAAAGTTCTCTGGTGCTATTGTACTGGGCCGAAAGGATGCCACTACAAGACCTAACGAAGTCAACCTAACCTTAGACGGTAGAAAACTTAGCGAAGGCAGGGACTATGAGATCAAAGAAGGTCAGGTTAAACTTCTGGTCAATGCAGGAGCACCCGGCGACCATGAAATCAAAGGTGAACTGGTCTTTATCCAGGATGGTGAACGTACTCCGGTACCTGTTAGTCAAAAGTTTGCGACCATATCCAAGCCAAATGCTGCTTTGATCGCCGCAGACAAGATGAATGTTGTATATCGTGGGGTAGCCAACCCAATGTCGATTTCGATTCCAGGAATACCTAACAACAAAGTTAGTGCCTCTGCCCCCGGACTTAGGAATGTCAGTGGCAGTAAATACATCATGAATCCCGGAACCGGAAGGACGGTTACGATCGTTGCTTCGGGGATATTGCCGGACGGCCAGCGTATTTCAACGCCAGCTGAATTCAGGATCAAGGATATTCCAAGGCCTTCAGGTTCTGTCAGGGGAGAAACCGGTAGCGCCAAAATGCCGAGGAGAAATCTCGAAATTGCTACGGTGGGTGCCTTGTTGGAAGACTTCGATTTTGATTTGAATCTTGCCATCAGCGGATTTAAATTCAAAGTACCAGGTCAGCCTACGGTAAGTGTTAATGGCAATAAACTGGATGACAGAGCCAAGTCTGCCCTGAGGAGGGCCAGCCGTGGCGATGCAGTTCAGATATTCGATATCACCGCTTATATAACAAATAACAAGAGTTATAAATTGAAGAAAGTATCTCCGGTTATTGTGGAGATCACCAACTAATAATTATTAATAACTGGGCGGCAGCAATGCTGCCCGGTATTATTAAAAGAGTTTAAAATGAATTGGAAGAATGTAATTTTAGTGGGCGCTTTAGCACTGCTTCCCCTGTCCATGATGGCCCAGGCAAATATATTGAATGCCAAAAAGCCGGAGGAAATCGGGAAAAAGACAGAGGCCCAAAAGGCATTGGACAATGATGCCCCTTTGGAGTACGGCTATGTGGACGACAGGGACATCCTTTGGTCCAAAACCGTCTGGGAAGTTATCGACCTTGATGAAAGGGTTAATTTCCCCCTGTATTACCCTCTTGACACCATTGATATTGGTAAGGATAGAAGATCGCTGTATGATGTTTTTATCAAGAATATCAAAAATGGCAAGCTGACGGATGTTTATGTGGATTCCTATTTCACCGAAAAAAGAAAATTCAGTGATCTTACGGCCACATTGCAGAAAGTAGATACCACAGATTTGGGATATGAACAAATCAATGCCGGCGAACAGCTTTCAGCGGAATATATCAACCGACGTGAACTTACCGCTGCAGATATTGAGGAGTATCGTATCAAAGGAATGTGGTATTTTGACAAAAGGCAAGGAGAATTGAAATACCGAATGTTGGGTATTGCACCGGTAGCACCTGATGTAAACTTCATAGATGATGATTCTATGGATCCTGCGGATGCCAAGGTAGAATTATTCTGGGTTTGGCTTCCAAGTGCCAGGCAGATATTGCACGAGTCTAAAGTGTTTAACCAGCGGAATTCGGCTCAGCCTATCTCTTTTGACATGTTGTTGAACGCCAGACGCTTCAATGGGACCATTTACAAAGAAGATAATGTCCACGGTGACCGGGTGATTCAGGAATATATCGCAGATAATGCGCTATTTCAGTTGCTTGAATCCAGCAGGATCAAGGAAACGATCCGGGACCGCGAACAGGATATGTGGGCCTATTAGAATACAGCGCTTTATTCCAATTCAAAGCATAAAAAAAACCGCATCGAAAGATGCGGTTTTTTTGTTGGCCGACGTTTCTTTACAGGCCTTTCCTCCGCGACAGCCACCGAGGTACCCAGAACCAGATATGACATCCTCTTTCCCTACCTTTACACCATGTTAGATTACATCATTGTCGGCCTGGGCCTGGCAGGGATATCCTTTTGTGAGACCCTGGAGGAAAAAGGGAAATCTTACAGGGTGATCAGCGATCATTCCCAGAATGCTTCCGAAGTAGCGGCAGGGTTGTATAATCCCGTAATCCTAAAACGTCTTACCCTGGCATGGGAGGCCCCTGCACAACTAAATATTGCCCTTCCTTTTTATAAAACCCTCGAGAAAAAGCTGAACACCACCCTGGATGAGAAGATTCCCGTCCTCAGGCGCTTTGCTTCAGTAGAAGAACAAAACCATTGGTTTGAGGCTTCAGATAACCGGCAACTTCAGCCTTTCTTATCCAGTCGCATCGTTGAAAATAAAAATCATTGTATTGACGCGCCCTATGGTTTCGGGGAAGTGCGGAACACAGGTCGGATAGACACTAAAAAACTAGTTGCCTTGTTTTCCCGTCATCTCCTGAATCGTGGCCAATTAATTCAGGAGACTTTTTCACATGAGCAGGTATCATTCCACAATGGTTATTTGGGGTATAAAGACCTCAGGGCAAAAAGGGTTGTTTTTGCGGAGGGATTTGGCCTGAAACAGAACCCCTTCTTTAACTACCTGCCCCTTACGGGAACCAAGGGGGAGCTGCTGAGGATCAAAGCCCCGGAACTGAATGAGAAAAATGTGATCAAATCCTCCATATTTATAATTCCTGCCGGCGGGGATCACTACAGGGTCGGCGCAACCTACAAATGGAAAGATACGTCCAATGTACCCACCAGGGAGGCAGGAGAAGAACTTTTGCAAAAGCTCAATACCTTCCTGAATTGTGACTATGAGGTTATAGAACACGCAGCCGGGATCAGGCCTACGGTAACTGACCGGAGACCTCTGGTAGGTCAACATCCCAGATACGGGAATATGTATGTCCTCAATGGTTTTGGATCGCGCGGCGTGATGATCGCACCTTATGCTTCACAACAGTTGTACAATTTCATTGCACATCAAAAATCCATTCATCCCGAAATGGATATATTTAGGTTCCATTCAAGGCATCAAGGTAGTTGAATGTGGTGAAAACAAAACCTGCCCACAGGAAATGGCCGTGGATCAAAAGTATAAAGCCCTTCCGTCCTGGCATATGGAAGTGTTCAGCTTAGCCCCTGACCGCTCTCTTGTCGTAATGAATAAAAAAATTGATCCAGATATTTCGGGACACCCGAATGATAACGGGCATAAATACGATCAGCGTGCCTACGATGGCAATAAAGGTAGTGACAAGGGAGGTGCCAATGAGCAAATAGGAGATCAGAAAAGCGGCCACGGCAAAGGCTATTCCAACGGCATAGCTTACATACATGGCCCCATAAAAAAAAGAAGGTTCTATCTTGTATTTTGTGCCACACTGAGAACAGCGTTCGCGCATCTCAAAAAGTCTCCCCATATGGTAGGGATTCTTATCCTTATACATGCTCTCCTGATGACATTTGGGACAACTTCCTGTTAAAATACTGTAGCCTTTCGTTCCTTTTTTTAACATTTGCAAAAGTTTTCACAAAGGTACGGCATGTAGGTATTTTTGCTTCCAACATCCCTGATATAAATTTGTGTATGATTTCTTTTGCTCCGGGGATAAAACAGGACACCCTGAATCCCGGAACGCCCCTAGCAGGGAATGTATACGGCCCCGAACAATAAATGGAATAACAATGTTGAACGTACATAATCTTTCAGTCTCCTTCAGTGGGGAATATTTGTTTCAGGAGATTGCTTTTCGGCTCAATTCCGGAGACCGGGTGGGACTTATCGGAAAAAATGGCGCGGGGAAATCAACCTTGCTTAAATTATTGTCAAAAGATATCGCTCCGGATTCCGGAACCATCGCTTCTGAAAAAGATATTAAAACAGGATTCCTGCGGCAGGACATAGATTTTGAGCATGGCCGGACCATTTTGGAAGAAACATACCAGGCCTTCAGCGAGATAAAGGAATTGGAGTTTCGCCTGGAGACGATCAATACCCAATTGGCGGAGGATACGAATTACGAGAGTGACGAGTACAATCAACTAATGATAGACCTGAACGAAATCACCCATCGATACGAAATTTTAGGGGGGTACAATTATCAGGGGGAGACGGAAAAAGTACTGATGGGACTGGGTTTTGTGCGCAGGGACTTTAATAAGAAAACCGATACCTTTTCCGGCGGATGGCGAATGCGGATTGAATTGGCGAAGTTGTTACTGCAAAATAACGACGTATTACTGCTGGACGAACCCACGAACCATCTCGATATTGAATCGATCATCTGGTTAGAGCAATTCCTGAAAAATTTTCCAGGCGCAGTAGTGATCGTTTCCCATGACAAGATGTTTCTGGATACGGTGACCAACAGGACCATTGAGATTTCATTGGGGAAAATCTACGATTACAACAAGCCTTATACGACATACCTGAAACTCCGGGAAGAGATGAGGGAACAGCAGCGGAACGCCCAAAAAAATCAGGAGCGGGAAATACAACAGGCAGAAAGACTCATTGAAAGGTTCAGGGCAAAATCGAGCAAAGCCGCATTGGCCCAGTCGCTCATCAAGAAGTTAGGCAAAATGGAACGCATAGAAGTGGATGAACATGACCAGAGTGTTATGAAACTCCGTTTCCCTGTCTCTGTTACCCCGGGAAAGGTGATTGCAGAAATGGAGGGGGTCTCCAAAAGCTACGGTGAAAAAGAAGTATTAAAGGGTATTCACCTGCTTCTGGAGCGCGATAGTAAAACAGCATTTGTCGGCCAGAACGGACAAGGTAAAACCACCCTGGCAAAGATCATTGTGGGGGATCTCGACCATGGGGGCCGGCTTACTTTGGGCCATAATGTGCAGATCGGATATTTTTCGCAAAACCATGCCGAATACCTGGATGGCGGGAAAACGGTCCTGGACACCATGATTGATGCCGCCAATGAAACCAACAGGAGCAAGGTAAGAGACATTTTGGGATCTTTTTTGTTTGGCGGCGATGATGTTGACAAATATGTGAAGGTGCTTTCGGGGGGAGAACGCAACCGGCTTGCCCTGGCCAAAATGCTCCTTCAGCCCTTTAATGTACTGGTGATGGACGAACCCACCAATCACCTGGATATCCAGTCCAAGAGCGTGCTTAAGCAGGCCCTCCAAAGTTTTAATGGGACGTTGATCGTGGTATCACACGACAGGGATTTCCTCCAGGGCCTTACGAACAAGGTATATGAATTTCGGGATAAAAGCATCAAAGAGTATTTGGGGGATATTAATTATTATCTGGATCAACGCAAAGTAGAGAATTTCAGGGAGATCGAAAGGAAACAGGAACAGGCAAAGAGTGGGAAAAACAGCGATAAGAAAAGCAATGACTATCAGGAACAAAAAAAAGTAAAATCACTAAAGAACAAATTAAGCGCCGTTGAAGCAAAGATTGCAAACCTGGAA
>DATGCB010000168.1:0-18813 GCA_035312365.1 Eudoraea sp.
CAGCAACGATGAACGGCATCAGAATAAATATGTGGTATTGATCGACCCCCTGGATGGATCGTCCAATATCGATGTAAATGTTTCTGTAGGGACCATTTTTTCAATTTACCGAAGGATTACACCGGTAGGGACGCCGGTGACCCTGGAAGATTTTTTGCAACCCGGAAATAACCAGGTTGCAGCCGGATACATCATATACGGTACCTCCACCATGTTGGTATACACTACCGGTCACGGTGTCAACGGATTTACACTTAATCCCGCCATTGGCACCTTCTATCTCTCCCATCCTGAAATGAAATTTCCGGAAACCGGAAAAATATATTCCGTGAATGAAGGCAATTATATCCACTTTCCCCAAGGTGTAAAAGACTACATTAAATATTGTCAGAGAGAGGAAGGTGACAGGCCCTACACTTCCCGGTATATTGGTTCGCTGGTGTCCGATTTTCACAGGAACATGATCAAGGGCGGCATCTATATCTATCCTAAGAGCAGTCTTGCCTCCAATGGCAAATTACGGCTGCTGTATGAATGCAACCCGATGGCTTTTTTGGCGGAGCAGGCGAACGGGAAGGCCAGCGACGGATTTGGTCGCATTATGGATATCCAGCCCACGGAACTGCACGAACGCGTTCCTTTCTTTTGCGGCAGTGTTAAAATGGTGGAAAAAGCAGAGGAATTTATGGCCCAATACCAATAAAAAGCAACACGATCCCTAATGCTTTACCAGGTATAGGTAATCTTCATAATCTATATTCCCACTGAAAATATCAATGGAACGCTGGATGATCTTTTCGGCAGTCCCGTGAGAAAACCCGAGTCCAATCGCATATTTTTTAACTAAAATCAATTCTCCTTCATCGATTAGCTCATCCACAAAAATAATTCTAAAAAGATCAAATAACCGCTCCAACCGCGTCTCAACACTCACCTGGGGATCTATAGGATATTTGTTCTCCTTCTTCATAACCTCCTTGTACTCTTCGGCCGTAATGTCCAGTTTATTTGCAAAGCGGTCTAAAAGTTTTTTTTCAATGGGCTTGATCACCCCGTCGGAGGCTGCTAAAGTTGCCAAGGCGGCAAAATGAGCCAGATTCCGTCTGTGCTCCCCGGTACTATATAAGTCTAAAATGGGCATTTATTTTGTTTTGATTCGACAAATATAAATTTTTTGAGGGTCATTTTTTGATTATCCCGGGAACTTTATTTTATCGCATAATTTGTACCTTACCAGGGCCAGACGCAAAGCCCTGTTAGAATTTATGGATACCTGCAATTATTGTAATTATAAGGACCTATACCCGGATCCCCATAAACCCGGAAACAAAGCAACCCTGTCACATTTACTTCCGGCCCTGCACCGACCTGGTTATGCCCCGTACATTACCTGCCAACATAACATCCACAACCTCAGCAAACCGATAGGTCCGATAAATGAATGACAAATTAATAACCGGAGCACCCAGGTACAACTTAGAGCGTTCTATACGCCTGGAATGTGCAAATTGGGGAAGGTACCCTGCTATGCATCCCATGAATACGGGGGGATCGTTTCCAGAATTCCTTAAGGGAAAATGGGTAGTATGACAAAAGATGAACTATTCAAAATAGCAGCGACCTGGTTTGAGCAGCAAAACTGGAAACCATTCCCGTTCCAGGAACAGACATGGATCGCCTTTTTACAGGGAAAAAATGGTTTGTTGAATGCCCCGACCGGAAGTGGAAAAACATACGCCTTGTGGTTCCCTGTCGTCCTGGACTATATCCATAAAAATCCGCAGTTTAAAAGTCGTCATAAAAAAGGATTAAAAGCTATTTGGATTACCCCGCTTAGGGCACTTTCACATGAAATAAAACAATCAGCCGAACGCATTACACGGGATCTTGAAACGCAAATGACCGTTGGTATCCGCAGTGGTGATACTTCTGCCTCGGAACGGGCGCAACAAAGAAAAACAATGCCCGATTTGTTGATCACCACCCCGGAGAGCCTACAACTCCTTCTGGCCACCAGAGGGTATGCTGCCATATTTAAGGACTGTTCGGCCATTGTGGTAGACGAATGGCACGAACTGCTTGGCACCAAACGTGGGGTCCAGATGGAACTCGGGCTGTCCCGTCTCAAAACTATTGCAAATGACCTGAGGATCTGGGGTATCTCCGCGACCATTGGAAATCTGGAACAAGCCAGGGAAGTTTTGCTTGGCCCCGATACCGAAGCCCTGAAAAACTCGCTATTGATCAAGGCCAACCTCAACAAAAGGATTACCGTTAAAAGCATCTTTCCCCGGGAAATAGACACATTTCCCTGGAGAGGCCACCTGGGCTTGCGACTGTTAGAGGAGGTAGTACCCATCATTAATAACAGCCGGACTACCCTCTTATTTACCAACACCCGCAGTCAGTGTGAGATCTGGTTTCAGAAAATCCTGGAAAAGCATCCCGAATACGCAGGTGAAATTGCGATGCATCACGGCAGTATCGACAAGGAGACAAGAATTTGGGTGGAGCAGGCTATACGCAATGAAAGCCTGAAGGCTGTTGTCTGTACTTCCAGCCTGGATCTGGGTGTTGATTTTGCCCCTGTGGAAACTGTTGTGCAAATAGGTGGCCCCAAGGGCGTAGCCCGTTTCCTGCAGCGAGCCGGCCGCAGCGGACATCGGCCCGGGAAGGAAAGTATCATCTATTTTCTGCCAACCCATGCCATAGAACTGGTGGAGGCATCCGCACTTCAGCAGGCTGTTAAAAAAAAGGCAGTGGAGGACCGCATCCCCTACCTCAATAGCTTTGATGTCCTGGTACAGTACCTGACCACCCTGGCCGTTTCAGACGGGTTTTTCCCGGAAGAGATCTATCCGGAGATCAAACAGACATTTTGTTACCAGGGGATGACACGGGACCAATGGCAGTGGTTACTCAACTTCCTTGTCCTGGGGAGCCAAAGCCTTCAATCCTATGATGAATACAAAAAAGTGGAGGTGGCGGAAGATGGCAGGTTCAAAGTCGGCAACAGTGGCATTGCCATGCGGCACCGATTTCAGATCGGGACCATAGTGGGCGACGCCAATATTACGGTACGTTATCAAAAAGGGGGATATATCGGCACTATTGAAGAGTCCTTTATTTCCAAACTTACACAGGGCGATGTCTTTACGTTTGCCGGTAGAAACCTTGAATTTATCAGGATCAAAGAAATGCAGGCTCATGTTAGAAATTCCTCAAAAAAAACGAGCAAGGTTCCAAGCTGGATGGGGGGAAGGCTTACCCTGTCTTCCGAGATGTCTAAATTATTGAGGGAAGAGCTCTATACGGCCGGGATGAATACCAAAGAGCAATCCGAAGAAATCATTGCACTTACCGCCCTGTTTGACCGGCAACGACAGGAAAGTGTTGTCCCCAGACCCAATGAATTATTAATTGAAACCTTTCAGACAAGAGATGGTTACCATCATATTTTCTACCCCTTTGAAGGAAGATTTGTCCACGAAGCCATGGGAAGTCTGCTGGGTTATAGGGTAAGCTTATTAAGTCCTGTCACCTTTTCCCTGGCGTTCAACGACTATGGGTTTGAACTCCTGTCCGATAAAGAGATCGATATACAGCAGGTATTGGACAACAATCTCTTTACAACTGACTTTCTTTTAGACGATCTGCAAAAGAGCCTGAATTCCACAGAGATGGCCCGGAGAAAGTTCAGGGATATTGCCGTTATCAGTGGCCTGGTTTTTACCGGATATCCAAAAAAAGGAATAAAAATGAGGCACCTTCAAAGTTCTTCCTCCCTGCTATTTGATGTATTCAAGGATTACGAAGCAGATAATATTTTATTCCAACAGGCCTTCAGGGAGACATTTGAACATCAATTGGAAGAAGGCCGGCTTCGTTTGGCCCTTGAGCGCATCGCAACACAAAAGATCATCTGGAAAACGTGTTCGGAACCGACCCCTTTTTCATTTCCCATAATCACGGACAGACTGCGGGAAAAACTCTCCAGCGAAAAACTGGCAGACCGGATCAGGAGAATGACCGCTGAACTGACCAGGAAATAATCCGTTATGTTTTAAAACCTTCCGGGACTGCGTATCTTTGAAATGTGACACAACCCATTCAAATACGTGACCAAAATTTTGTCCTGCATCCTTCGGGAGCCATTTTCTGGGAAGAACAAGCCGTATTACTCATTAGTGACGTTCATTTAGGAAAGGTTTCCCATTTTCGAAAGTTTGGCGCTGCGGTACCCAGAAAAGCCATTCACAAAAATTTTGCCCTCCTGGATGAATCCGTCGAATTCTTTAAACCCAAAGTGATTTGCTTCCTCGGGGATCTTTTTCATTCCGCCCTGAACAGCGAATGGATACTCTTTGAATCATGGGTAAAAAAGAGGAAGGAAAAATTGATTCTGGTGGAAGGCAACCACGATATTATTTCTCCGTTAAAATATAAAAACCTGAAAATCCAGGTAGTTTCGGAAGTAGAGCTGGAGGGTTTCCTGCTAACGCACCATCCTGAGGACAGGGAAGGGTTTTTTAATTTTTCAGGACACATTCACCCCGCGATCAGACTCAAAGGGAGGGGAAAGCAATCGCTCCGCCTCCCATGTTTTTTTAAAAAGGAAGACCAGCTTATTTTACCGGCTTTTGGAAAATTTACCGGCACTCATGTGCTGGATCCTATGGAGAGCGATCAGGTATATGCCATTGCCGATGAGAACATCATAAAAATTTAGCGAAATCCTTGTGCCCCCTTTAGGTGCAAGTTTTATATTTGCACAAAGTTTAACGGTTGACCAAATCCTCTATTCAGCAACTGTTCGCACAGTCTCTGCAAGTGCAGAAACTGCGGGCGGCTATTGACAATTCTCAAAAAAATATCCATCTTAAAGGGTTGATTGGTTCCGCCATTTCGTTCACCGTAGCGGAAGTATTTAAGCATTCAGCCCGGCCTTTTCTCCTGATTATGAACGATAAGGAAGAAGCGGCTTATCATTTAAATGATCTTGAAGGGCTGTTGGGTGACACCCATGTACTTTTTTATCCCGGGAGCTACCGCAGGCCCTACCAGATAGAAGAAACAGACAACGCCAATGTATTGCTCAGGGCCGAGGTTCTCAACCGCATCAATTCCAGAAAAAAGCCCGCAGTCATCGTAACTTATCCCGATGCCCTCTTTGAAAAAGTGGTGACCAGGAGAGAACTCAACAAAAACACGCTTAAAATAAAGGTGGGGGATTCCCTTTCCCTGGATTTTCTCAACGAAGTACTCTTTGAATATCAGTTTAAACGTGTCGATTTTGTAACGGAACCGGGGGAGTTTTCGGTGCGTGGTGGTATCGTGGATGTATTCTCCTTTTCCAATGACGAACCTTACCGCGTAGAATTTTTTGGAGACGAGGTAGACAGCATGCGCACTTTTGATGTGGAAACGCAATTGTCCACAGAAAAAGTAAGCAGGATATCGCTCATCCCCAATGTTGAGAACAAGTTCCTCAACGAATCAAGGGAGAGTTTTTTGAAATATATTTCGCCTGATACGGTGGTGTTTTCACAGAACGCAGAAAGGTTATATGACCGCATCGACGGATTTTTTGAAAAGGCCCTTGAAACCATTAAATCCGTTTCAACAGAGATAAAACACACACAACCCGAATCGTTGTTCGTAAATTCCGGGTTGTTGAAAACACAGCTAACCGATTTTATTTTTGTGACCATCGGAGGCAACAGTTCTTCACGACCGCCGGGCCAGTCTGCCTTACCTAAAGGAAACCCCGCAGAGAAATCCGCGGAAATTAAGGGGTCATCTCCCGTTCAGGCTAAACCGGAAGCGCACGGGAATGGCATTGTTATAGCGTTCAGGACCACTCCCCAACCTTCGTTTAACAAAAAGTTTGATTTGTTAATTGACAATCTGAACCAGAACCATTCCAAAGGCTTTGATAATTTTATTTTTTGTGCTACCGACCAGCAAGCGAAACGTTTTCATGACATTTTTGAGGAAGTGGCCATGGATGTTCATTACAAAACCGTTGTATTCCCCTTATACCTGGGGTTTGTTTCTGAAGATCTCAAGGCAACTTGTTATACGGATCACCAGCTCTTTGAACGCTACCACAAGTTTCATCTTAAAAACGGCTATGCCAAGAAGCAAGCCATTTCCCTCAAGGAACTTAATAGATTAGAAATTGGTGATTACGTCACTCATATCGATCACGGGATTGGTAAATTCGGCGGGCTTCAGAAAATAGATGTAGAGGGGAAAAAACAGGAGGCCATTAAACTCATGTACGGAGACCGGGATATTCTGTACGTTAGCATTCATTCCCTGCATAAAATTTCCAAATTCAACGGGAAGGACGGGGCAGTTCCCAAAATTTACAAACTGGGTTCGGCAGCCTGGAAAAATCTAAAGCAAAAGACCAAGTCGCGGGTGAAAAAAATTGCCTTCGACCTCATTGAGGTGTATGCAAAACGAAGGTTGAGAAAAGGATTTCAGTACCACCCGGATAGTTACCTGCAACTTGAACTGGAGGCTTCTTTTATCTACGAAGACACCCCGGACCAAAGTACAGCAACCGAGGACATCAAAAAAGACATGGAAAGTGAACGGCCAATGGATCGCCTGGTCTGTGGGGATGTTGGCTTTGGAAAAACAGAAGTAGCGATCCGCGCGGCATTCAAGGCGGTGGACAACGGGAAGCAGGTCGCAGTCCTGGTACCAACAACCATACTGGCTTTTCAGCATCAAAAAACCTTTCGTGAACGCCTGGCCGACATGCCCATTACAGTGGCATACCTCAACCGGTTCAGAACTGCCAGAGAAAAGCGGGAAACCCTGGAAGGGTTAGCCTCGGGAAAGGTCGATATTATCATAGGCACGCATCAATTAGTCAATAAGAATGTAAAATTTAAGGACCTCGGATTGCTTATTGTTGACGAAGAACAAAAGTTTGGCGTTGCGGTAAAAGATAAATTGAAGGCCATAAAGGAAAATGTGGACGTCCTGACGCTCACCGCCACCCCGATCCCAAGAACCCTGCAATTTAGTTTAATGGCTGCGCGGGATCTTTCGGTCATTAACACCCCGCCACCCAATCGATATCCTATTGAAAGCAGGGTGATTCAATTTAATGAGGCCATCATCCGCGATGCGATTTCTTACGAGATCCAAAGGGGTGGACAGGTATTTTTTATCCACAACCGGATCCAAAACATTAGGGAGGTGGCGGGACTGATCCAGCGATTGGTCCCCGATGCCAAAATAGGGGTTGGCCATGGACAAATGGAAGGAAAAAAACTGGAAACCCTGATGCTCTCATTTATGAACGGGGAATTTGATGTATTAGTTTCTACGACCATCGTGGAAAGCGGCCTGGACGTGACCAACGCCAATACTATTTTTATAAACAACGCCAACAATTTTGGACTTAGTGATCTTCACCAAATGCGGGGACGCGTTGGCAGAAGCAATAAAAAGGCATTCTGTTTCTTCATCACTCCGCCCTATGAAGTAATGACACCCGATGCCAGAAAGCGGATCCAGGCCCTGGAACAGTTCACTGCCCTTGGCAGTGGTTTCAATATTGCAATGAAGGATCTGGAAATACGTGGTGCAGGTGATCTTTTGGGTGGTGAACAAAGCGGCTTTATCAATGAAATTGGTTTTGAGGCCTATCAAAAAATATTGACCGAAGCCATTGAAGAACTCAAGGAAAATGAGTTCAGGACCCTGTATGATGAAGTGGAGGGCCACCGTCCCAAGCACTATGTGAAGGAGACCTTAATCGACTCGGATTTTGAACTGCTCTTTCCGGATGATTATGTCAACAACATTACTGAACGACTTAATCTTTACACGGAATTGAATGCCATTAAAGATGAAGCGGGGATTCAAAAATACGAGTCCCAGCTTGTGGACAGATTTGGCGGACTCCCATTTCAGGTAGAAGATTTACTGAATTCTGTACGGATAAAATGGATTGCCAACCGTATTGGACTTGAAAAGGTAGTGATGAAAAAAGGCAAGTTTATTGGCTATTTTATTGCCGATCAGCAATCCGATTTTTATCAAAGTGCAATTTTTACGCGGGTGCTTCAGTTTGTACAGTCCCATTCTGAAGCTTGCAGGATTAAGGAAAAAAACACCAGAAATGGGTTGCGGTTATTGTTGCTGTTCGATAAAATCAATAGTGTTGACAGGGCATTGGAAGTACTGCAGCCATTAAGTGAAATCAAAGGCGAATTTGATTTGTCTAAGGCATAACACCATACGGGCAATGATCTTCCGGACAAGGTAATGTTTTATAGAGCCTCCGGGTCCACGGATTTTGAGGGTTTGATGGGTTTATGCCCTATATTTGAACATCGTCCGATACTTCAGGTGCCATCCCAATTGTGGGAGGTGCTGCATTTAAGACTCATTAAATGAACCATTATGACACATAAATACATTGCCGGCCTGTTGGCCCTGCTCCTGGTATTTTTGGCTTGTAAGGACTCAAAAACCATCAGGGTTGCCGGTGCCGGGGAAGTTAAAAATATTATTGACGAAGGAGCGGTCAGTCGCCTTGATTCTACTTTAAGCAGCTATGTGGATTCCGGTACAATCGCAGGGATTTCAGCCCTTATCTACGAAAAAGACAAAGAAGTTTATTACAATGCGTTTGGATATGCAGACATGGAAAATAATTCGCCCATGGCCAGAAATACCATTGTACAAATTTTCTCCATGACCAAACCGATTACCGGTACCGCCCTCATGACACTGTATGATGAGCACTTATTTGAACTGGATGAACCTTTGGCAAAATACGCCCCTGAATTTAAGGATATTAAGGTATATGCCGGGGAAGATGCCAGGGGAAATCCCATCCTGGAAACCCCGAAACGGCCAATAACCATCCGCGATCTGACCCGGCATACTGCCGGCTTTGGCAGGAATAGCAATATCCCGGGCCTGGGCAAATTAATCGCGGGAGCGGATGCCATGAACAGGGAAAACACCCTGGTGCAAATGGCTGAAAAAATGGCAGCTACCCCCCTCTATTTTCATCCCGGAGAACAATGGGAATATGGCCCCTGTGTGGATGTGCAGGCTTTTTTGGTGGAAAGAATATCGGGGGTACCCTATAAAGAATATGTCAGGGAGCATGTATTGGACCCGCTCGGTATGAAGGAAACGCGTTATTTTGTACCGGAAGAAGACCGGGATCGGTTTTCGGCAATGTATTTCAGAAATGAAGATGGCACTTTACGGCAGCTAACCGAGGAAGAATCCAAGACCGACTACCTTCAGGAATGGCCGCTGACCCGGGGAGGTTCCGGACTCACATCCACTTTGGACAATTATATGAAGTTTGCCCGAATGTTGGTAAATAAAGGCACTTTTGATGATGTTACCATCCTGAAACCCGAAACGGTGGACCTGATGGCTACAAATCACCTTGCAGACAGCATTGAGGAACGTTCATTTTTGCCGAGTAAAGGGCAGGTTGGCTTTGGGGTCGACTTTGCAGTAAGATTAAAGCCCCCCAAAACCCTTGACGAAAACAATGGGGTGGTCGGGGAGTTTTTCTGGGACGGTGCAGCCAGCACCCTTTTCTGGGTGGATCCTGTAAATAAGCTTACTGCCGTTATGTTTGTACAACTCTTCCCCTACGATCAGGTTAAGCTGCACAAGAATTTTCGTGATGCCGTATATGGCCGTGTAGTTGTGAAAAAGGAAGATTAAATATCTTTTTTTCTATTATTCCAAAAACTCCATTGAGTATGCCGGATATCAGAAAATAATTGCCTGCCAGGGATTCCGCTATTGGTATGCTTATTGAAATGTTTATAACATGACTTTTTACATTTTTATACTTGCGCTTCTTTTATCACTGCAGGGTTTTGCGCAAGCTACAATTTCGGGTAGTTTTACGCCGCCCGAAGATTTCTCATGGCTCGTCGTTTATCAATTGCAGACAGACGGGCAAAACTATATTGCAGACGGCCGAATTGAGAATGGGATGTTTTCCTTAAACCTTCCTGAGAATAGTCTTGCAGGATCATACCGATTGGTATATGGAATACCCGGGGACCAGTTTTACTTTGACGTGATTTATGACGCCAAAGAAGACATTTCGCTTCTATTTGACAAGGAACAAGGGCTTTCCTTTACAGATTCCTTAGAAAACGAACTACTGAACTCGTATTATCAGGAAATCAATGCTACAGAGGAACAAATCATTAATTCCTACCTTGACGGTACGGCCAATACACCGGAATTTAATAACCTCATCTTGCGGCTGGGGCAGACTCAAGAGAATTATGAGGATGTTTCGGATGGACTGATTGCCGGGCATTTCATTAAAGCAAATGCCCCCTACATCCCTTCGGGATCCGAGAAGTTTCAGGACTATGTAACGCACAAAAAAGAGCAATACTTCGCTTCCCTGGATGTCTGTGACACGGTACTCCAGGCTTCCGGTTATCTAATTGAAAAATTATCGGACTTCGTATTCACTGAGTTCGCTTTGGTATCCATGAACCAGTCCCAAATGGAGGAGGCCATCAATCAAAATGTCGAAACGCTTAACGCGGTATTAAACGGAATTACAACCGACCATAGGCTACATGTTTTTTTCACGCTTTGGAAGCAGGCCACAGAAAGAGGTTTTCACTCGACTGCTGATTTTATTTATGACAATTATCTGAAATTGCTGGCAATGGAAAACGATAGCCCTCAGATCATTCAGCAGGTAGAAACACAAAATCGTCTGAGGGTCGGCAGCAAGGCTCCCAACATTTTCTGGCAGGTGGGAGATGAGGGGCGAACACTTCACACCACGGATACTGCTCAAAATTATCTGTTGGTCTTCTGGAGCAGCACCTGCTCCCATTGCCTGCATGAACTACCCCGGCTTCAGGAATTTTTAAAGGAAAACAAGGGCATTAAAGTAATTGCCATCGGCCTGGAAGATGATGATGAAACCTGGAAAAAAGAGGCGGCCCAATTTACGCGATTTGAACATGGAATTTCCCTGGGAAAATGGGAAAGTTCCGTTGCCAGCCTTTATGACATAAAGCGTACCCCCACGTATTATTTCCTGGATGAGGATAAGAGAATTGTGGCAAAACCACGGGACTATGAGCACTTGATGGAGTTCTTAGTGGAACACACCGTTCATTAACCACTGCTTAAGGCTGCAGGGGGCAGCATATATGGTCTTTTTGTTTGTGACTCTTATTATACCAATTGTTATATTCCTTGGTTTTAAAGGGTCTTCAGATCCTTTATGGTTTTAAAGGCACTGTCTACCTGGTCATCATTGACCAGGATGGTAAACTCATTGGTCGTTGAAATAACTTCATAGAGTACAATGCCCTCCCAGGCCAGCCGCTGAAAAATAAAATAGTAAATTCCCGGGACCGATACATTTTCGGCAGGCAGTTTTACCGTTATTGAGGACAGGTTTTCTGCTTTCTGGGTACATTTTTCGGCCTTAAATAAGGTTTCTACCGTAGGATCCAGAATATTGCTTACGACAATGTTCAACTCATTCACCCCTCTGGAGGAAGTATAGAAGACATCCTTGTTTTTATTCACCTCCTTTAAGAGCTGGGTCTGATTTTCCAGGATGGTTTCAGAAACCAAAAAGGTAAAATCGGTCAGGGAGGACCGTACGGTGATCTCCCCAATATTCTTCAGTACCCTTATTATTCTGTGCGTCGCCCTGAATTCCATATCATCAGACAAACGCTTCAATGCCATTACGATCGCTCCATTCCGAATATCTTTTCCTAGTTCTTCTTCTATTTCCGGTTTTACCAATCGGGACAGGGATGTTAAGTTAATGATCCCCTGGGAAAGGGCGCTTTGCAGAAAAGGTTTCTTTTTAATGTATTGTTCTACTACAGCCGAGATGGTTTTCATTATCAGGTAATTTCTGTTCAAAAATAACAATTTGTTATAAATAAAACAAATAGTTGTGCATTTAATAACGTCGGATCCCAACACAAAAGCATCCCGCGCTCAGAAATGATAAAAGGCATCTTTCAGGTGTTCAACCCTGAGGGATTTTTTGGTTTTGAGGATGGTAATGATATCGAACCGCACTTCGACCTCAAGGTTATTTTCTGTGACAAAATGGTCCGTTCCCATTACCAGTAGTTTAATTTTCTTTTTGGTAACCGTATCGGCAATGTCCTCAAGAAAAGAGGACGTCCTTGATTTTACCTCCACGACAACCAGGGTGGCATCCTTCCTGGCGATGATGTCAATTTCCGCTTTAAGGTATCTGTAATTTCTGTAAATTATGTCGTAGCCCCTGGCCAACAAGTAGTCCACCGCTATCTGTTCACCCTCTTTTCCCAACTCATTGTGCTTCCCCATACCTGCCATAAAATCTTGCTGAAACATTGCAATTGATCGAAAATAGGAGCCTTTCAACGGCATATTTCAAACTAACATCGTACATTGATCCGTAGTATAACGAAAATACAAGCATTTCCATAATATCCATATTGTTTAAGCGTTAAGAATTTGCCCCTAAGCACATGAACGTTCTTAAAGCCTAAAAAAACTATGGAATACTTCGTTAATTGTAACACCTCTACATTAGCGCCGTACACAACACCCTTAGATAAACTAAGGGCGGCGCACTTGTACAGAAGAATGGGGTTCAGTGCCTCAGTGCAGACCATTGACCAGGCCGTAGGCCAGTCGGCCGGAGCTTTAGTAGACAACCTTATCAGCGAGGCCATTAATTTGCCTGTTTTGGCTGCCCCGGCATGGGCAGATTGGAACAACAGCAATTATCCTGCCGATGAAGATCTGGCTAATCAGGTTAGAAATGCACAGCGCGATGAATGGGGACTTGCATACTCCAACGGACTTGTGACCAATAATCTTAGGGACCGGCTGAGCTTTTTCTGGAGCAACCATGTGGTAACGGAACTCGATGTGTACGATTGTAATTCTTTCCTTTATTATTATATCAATTGCCTGCAACGTAATGCAATAGGTAATTTTCAAACCTTTATCAGCGAAATAGGCCTTACCAATGCCATGCTTTATTATCTCGATGGGGTTTATAATAACGGTAATAATCCCAATGAGAACTATGCCCGTGAGCTCTATGAACTCTTTACCCTGGGCGAGGGGAATGGCTATACCGAACAGGACATTATTGAAACTGCGAGGGCGCTTTCAGGATATGTTGAACGAGGAGAACTGGGCTGTGAACCGGTTGCATTTGATGCAACAAGCTTTGATACCGGGACAAAAACGATCCTTGGACAGACAGGAAATTGGGACTATAATGATGTCATTGACATCCTGTTCCAGCAACGTGCCAATGAAATCGCCGGGTTTATCTGCGGAAAATTATACGAATTCTTTGTGCACCCTGATTCCAAGGATGATGCGGGAAATGCACAAACCATTATCTCAGGTATGGCAGGCACTTTTGTAGCGAATAATTTTGAACTGGCACCGGTGCTCTCTGAACTTTTTAAGAGCCAGCACTTTTTTGATGATAATGCCATTGGGGTAATCATCAAAAGTCCGTTCGACCTGTACCTGAATCTGCTTAATGAGACAAGCTTTTCATATGACGATAATACCCTGTCTTTTGCAATGAGTTCCTGTAATCTTCTGGGGCAAACTTTATTCGATCCTGTGGATGTTGCGGGTTGGCAAAGAGACCGACAATGGATCAATACTAATTTTATGATAGGCCGGTGGTTGACCCTCGAGGTCTTTTTAGAAGCCTTCTATCAAAACGATCCTGAGCAATTCCGTGCTTTTGCAATGGACGCTGTAGGACCTGCCGATAGCAATACCAGTAATCCGGAAATAGTGGTAAGAGCCATTGTTGACAAAATTACGCCCAAAGGATTGCTTACGGCTCAGGACTTTGAGAATGCCATGGATGCATTTAAAATAGAGGATGTTCCGGAGGACTATTACAGCCCGGACTATTATCCCGGAGGAAGTAGCCTGTGGATGCTGGCTGTTAGCCAGGAGCCTCCATTACAGGTATTCCTTCTGCTAATGCATCTTTCCAGACAACCAGAGTTTCAACTAAAATAATACCTACAGCTATGTGTAACAATCATATCCCTATCAACATAAAGAACAACCAGGCTCACGACGAGGAACATAAATTATGGAGCAGGCGCTCCTTCCTACAGGCATTAGGCATAGCCGGGTCGGGTTCCATGATGTTGGGCAGTAACATGCTCACAGCATCGGCACCTTCCCCACTGACCGCGGCCATTGCCAATGCCCCTACGGATGCCATTTTGATCCTTATCCGTCTCTCCGGAGGTAATGACGGATTGAGCACTGTTATCCCCATTGAGCAATACGATACCTATGCCAATGCCCGGCCTAACATTTATATCCCGGAAAGTAAAATCCTTAAATTAACGGATGAATTCGGGGTACCTACCTATATGAACGCGCTTGAACCCATGTGGGGCGACGGCCAATTCAAGGCAGTTCACGGTGTGGGTTATGAAAACCAAAGTTTATCCCATTTCACCGGTTCCGATATCTACGCCAACACCGACCTTACAACCACCGGGTTTGACGGATTAAATACAGGATGGATGGGTCGATATTTTGAAAATATATATCCCGACTATCTCGTTAATCCGCCTGCAGCTCCCGCTGCCATCCAAATTGGTCAATACGGAAGCCTGGTCTTCCAGGGTGAGGAAACCAACTATGCTTTTGTGACCTCCAATGTGGATCAGCTGCAAGAAATAGCGGAGTCGGGCGTTGTATACGGGCTGGATGACACTTTGTTCGACAGTTGTATGTATGGCGACCAGCTGAAATTCCTGAGAGGGGTTGCGAATACTACCTATGAATATGCCGGGCTGATCCATGAAGCCTATGAAAGAGGTCAAAACCAGGTGGAATACCAGGACAATGGATTTGCGAGGCAGCTGGCCCTCCTGGCCAGATTGATCAAGGGAAATTTAGGCACCAAGGTATATATGATCTCTATGGGTGGATTTGATACCCATGGAAATCAGCCCCTGGCTCACGAACGTCTAATGTCTAACTTATCCATTGCTATTAACAATTTCTATGAGGATGTTGCTTTCACCCAACAGGATGAGAAAGTGCTGAGTATGACTTTTTCTGAATTCGGAAGACGGATTTTTGAAAATGGTTCCAATGGGACCGACCACGGCAAGGCTGCCCCGACACTTTTCTTCGGTTCCGGGTTAAATGGCAGTGCATTTGTGGGAGAACACCCGTCCCTGGAAAGTCCCAATGGCCGCGGAAACCTCGAGTACACCATGGACTTCAGGGATCTGTACGCCACGGTTCTGGCAGAATGGCTTTGTGTACCCATTCCGCTGGTGGAACAACATTTGTTGAATCATCCCTATACACCGGTCAACCTTGGCTTTGAATGCAGTGGCGCGGAGTTTCCGGAGATTGCCTATAGTGATGAACCCCCAACCCTTCCTACAGGGGAGGATCCTGTAGCCGAAGATCCAACCCAGGAATTGTTAAATGCCATCGTCCACAAACCGTTCTATCCGACGCAGGAGGCACCCCATATTTATTTGGAGATGCCATTTACGGCTCACGTGGATATTCAACTGTTCAACATTCTCGGACAGAATGTGGGTACCATTTACAATGAAATTATGGCTGAAGGATCTGTTGAAATAAATATCAGGGAGCGACTACCCATGCATTTGTCTACCGGAAAGTATATTTACAGGATTCAGGTTTCTGATCATAAAATGTCTAAATCAGTTATGGTGGCCTAGCCACCCCTACTTTGCAATAATTGCCCTCGGACACCGGACGTCCAAACAATGATGTTTGTCCGGTGTCTCGGGGGTTTTCTTTTTTATGGCCTCGTAGTGCCCCGGCTGAAAATTTGGTTATTTTTGTTGCTTAATTGAATCCTGAATGTCTCAGCAGCAGAACAAGCCAACCACTCCTGGCCTTACCGTAGGCAGGTACACCATCACAGCCGCTTTACCCTATACCAATGGTCCAATTCACATCGGGCATTTGGCAGGGGTCTATGTCCCTGCAGATATTTACGTAAGATATCTGAGACTGACGGGTAAGGATGTTCTGTTTGTATGCGGGAGCGATGAACACGGCGTGGCTATCCCAATGAAGGCCAAAAAAGAAGGGGTGTCCCCAAAGGAGCTCATCGATAAATACCATGGGATCATTAAAAAATCCTTTGCAGAATTCGGGATCACATTTGACAATTACTCAAGGACTTCGGCTGAAATCCACCATAAAACAGCCTCGGATTTTTTTATCAAACTTAACGATCAGGGAGATTTCCTGGAAGAAACCACAGCCCAGCTTTATGATGCAGAGGCGGAGCAATTCCTGGCAGATCGATTTGTGACCGGGACCTGCCCGAAATGTGGTTACGAAGAAGCCTATGGAGACCAGTGTGAAAATTGCGGGTCTTCCCTGAATGCCACGGATCTTATCAATCCTAAGTCCACGATCTCAGGGGCAATTCCCGGTATGAAAGAGACCAAGCATTGGTTTTTACCCTTAAACCAATATGAAGATTTTTTAAAGGATTGGATCCTGGCAGGACACAAGAATGATTGGAAAACGAACGTTTATGGGCAGTGTAAATCCTGGATCGATGACGGCCTGAAACCGCGCGCCGTAACCCGTGACCTGGACTGGGGCATTCCCGTCCCGGTTGAAGGGGGTGAAGGCAAAGTCCTTTATGTGTGGTTCGATGCCCCTATTGGCTATATTTCATCGACCCGTGAATGGGCTGCCCGGGAAGGGAAAGACTGGGAACCTTACTGGAAATCCCGGGATACAAAACTGCTTCATTTTATAGGCAAGGATAACATTGTATTTCACTGCATTATTTTCCCCTGTATGCTTAAGGCACATGGTGAGTTTATACTTCCCGAAAATGTTCCTGCCAATGAATTCCTGAACCTGGAGGGGAATAAACTGTCCACTTCAAAAAACTGGGCGGTATGGTTGCACGAATACCTGGTGGAATTTCCGGATATGCAGGATGTGCTTAGATACACCCTGAACGCAAATGCGCCGGAAACCAAGGACAATGACTTTACGTGGAAGGATTTTCAGGCCAGGAATAATAACGAGCTGGTCGCCATCTTTGGGAATTTTATCAATAGGGTCGTGGTCCTTACCAATAAGTATTATGACGGCCAGTTACCGTCCCCGGCAGACTTGAATTCCGCGGATAAGGAAACCCTGGCTTCCCTCCGAAAATATCCGGGATTAATTTCAGATTCCCTGGGTCGTTACCGCTTCCGGGAAGCAGGGCAGGAAGTCATGAATCTGGCACGGTTGGGCAATAAATACCTGGCCGATGCGGAACCCTGGAAATTGATAAAGGAAGATGAGGAAAGAGTAAAAACCATTATGTACGTTGCTCTTCAGATTGCTGCAGGGCTTGCGGTGGTGAGTGAACCTTTTTTACCATTCACTTCCGTAAAGCTGCGGCAGATGCTGAACTATGACAGGAATGACCAATGGGAAGATGTCGGTGCGGAAGAAGCCCTCCTTCTTCCCGGCCACAGGATTGGGGAAGCCAGCTTACTTTTCCGGAAAATAGAGGATAGTGAAATTCAGGTCCAATTAGACAAGTTACAGGCCACTAAAAAGAGCAACGAATCTGTAAATAAAAACATTATGCCACAGAAAGAAACCATCAGCTTTGAAGATTTTACAAAAATGGATATGCGCGTGGGCACCATTCTTGAGGCGGAAAAAATGGCCGGAACCAAGAAATTGATGGTCCTTAAAGTAGATACGGGCCTGGATATAAGAACGATTGTTTCCGGGATTGCCGAAACCTTTAAGCCTGATGAGGTGGTAGGTAAAAAAGTAACCGTCCTGGTTAACCTGGCTCCAAGGCCCCTCCGTGGGGTGGAGAGCAAGGGAATGATCCTGATGACAGAAAATAAGGAAGGCAAGCTGGTCTTTCTAAACCCCGATGAAGCGGGAGTGGGCAATGGAGAGACGATCAACTAACAGCGAAAGACGGAGGGGTTGAGGAGCCGGATGAAGCGTCGGTTTATTCTCTTCATTTCTTTTGCTTGCCCTAAAGAAACGAAGCAGGGCCGAAAGGAAAACGTACGGTGTACGTTTGGATTGAGGAGCCAGATGTAGCGCAGGCCTTACTGACAACCAGCCGCATCATCTCCAACCTTCGCAATGTTACGGCCGGCAGGCGCCCATAATTTAGAAGGTACATCGTACCTTCCAAATCAATGGCGTCTCCAGGGTTTCGATAATTCTTAACGCCCATATTCCCAATACTACGGAAAAAGAAATACCTCTAAACATCCATTGGAACTGGAATTTTAGCTCCTCCCCTTAGTCAAGGGGAGGTGGCCTGAGCCAAAGGCGAAGGGCGGAGGGGTTGAGGAGCCAGTTGGAGCGATGGCTTTTCCCACTTCATTTCTTTGCTTGTACAAAGAAACGAAGCAAAGAAAGTACACTTTTTCACTAGGTGTTTTTTAAAATCTAGCAATTTTAAAAACCGTTCATATGGGCTAAATTATCTCCAGTCTCCTTCGCCGAAGTAGCCGGGCTACGAAGGCCGAAGGGCTTCAATAATTCTTAACGCCCATATTCCCTACACCACGGAAAAAGAAATACCCGGTATGAACGCATTGATTTAACCCCGGCCTATTTTTCTTTTGGTAGCAAATCAAGGGATTTGTACTAAGGATGAGGGAAACCAAGGTTTTTCAGAAATAATGGCGCTGCCAGCGGAAGTGCGTTTCGCGTTAGCGAAAAAGAGCATGGAGCGATTGCAGCGTCCATGGT
>DATGCB010000169.1:0-3398 GCA_035312365.1 Eudoraea sp.
AGTGATACTCAGGGGGTAAGGACCCAAATCTGTTACTTTTCAACGACTGTTAAACCTACATTAAACCTTAAAGACACCACGTTTAAATCCAATACCTTTACAAAAAATGGCAGGATGAAGGTTTTGATTACAGGGGCGACAGGGTTGGTAGGAAGCAAAATAATTCAATTGTGCCATGATCAGAAGATTGCTGTTAACTATCTGACTACCAGTAAAAAAAAGATCATTGATAAGGGGTTTTTAAAAGGGTTTTACTGGAATCCGCCTACTTATGAATTGGATACCGCCTGCTTTGACGGGGTTACTGCCATAATTAACCTTGCCGGCGCCAGCGTTTCCAGACGCTGGACGTCCTCCTATAAGAATGAAATCCTGTCGAGCAGGATTGAGAGTTTAAAGACCCTATACCTGGCACTTGAAAAAATTGACCATAGCAAAATCACCTCATTTGTTTCGGCCTCTGCCATAGGGATTTATCCCAACTCCCTTACCGCCTACCATACCGAGGAGGAATCCGCTGTTGACGATAGCTTTTTAGGGGAGGTTGTGAAAGCCTGGGAAAGAGAAGTGGATCTTTTTCAAAGTTTCAATTTCAAGGTAGCAATCGTCAGGACGGGTCTGGTTTTATCGCGAAAGGGCGGTGCCTTGCCTGAGATGGAAAAACCTATAACCAGGTACGTGGGCACTGTATTTGGTTCCGGGGAACAGTGGCAGTCATGGATACACATTGAGGATATCGGACAGATCTTTATGTTTGTAATAAAGCAGGAACTTTGGGGTGTCTATAATGCGGTAGCCCCCAACCCGGTAACGAATAACAGGTTGGTTAAAGAAATTGCGGAAGTTCTGAAAAAGCCGTTGATCCTTCCAAAAGTGCCTGAATTTATGATGAAACTGTTATTGGGCGAAATGGCCTATCTCTTATTTTGCAGCCAACGGGTATGTAGCAGGAAAATTGAGGAAGAAGGGTTCCATTTTAACTTTCAAAACATAAGTTCGGCACTCCACCAATTATATTCAAAAGATGGCCGCGGGCAGCGGGAGAATTCCACATTTAAAGAGAAGTTTATATAATTGACAGCATCATCCCTGAAGATACCAAAAACAGGCGTCCCGCGAAGGCGGGATGTTTTTTTGTGACATTTTGACATTTTTAAAGAATTGGCAGTACTTTTGCCATCCTAATTCGAGTATTTACAAAGTTGACTACATGAGTAAGAAAGATAAAGTGGAAGACATAGAAGATATCCTATCCGAGGAACAGCCTGAAAAGGGAATTCACCAAGGGGATGAAACCAACTATCCGGAAGGTGAAGAGGAGGAGCGGGAGGAACTTTCCTTTGAAGAAGAACTCAGGGAGGACCTTGGAAAGGAGAAAGATAGATTTCTGCGGCTTTTTGCGGAATTCGAAAACTTTAAAAAAAGAACCTCCAAGGAGCGAATGGAACTCTTCAGGACGGCTGGTCAGGAAGTGATGGTTTCACTTTTACCTGTTTTAGACGATTTTGACCGGGCACTGAAGGAAATAACCAAGTCAGAAGATCAGGAGATGTTCAAAGGGGTTGAACTTATAGCTAACAAGCTGAAAGAAACCCTGAAATCCAAGGGATTGGAAGAAATAGAAATAAAGGAAGGCGATGCGTTTGATGCCGAAGTACAT
This sequence comes from Eudoraea sp., assembly GCA_035312365.1. Taxonomy (GTDB): domain Bacteria; phylum Bacteroidota; class Bacteroidia; order Flavobacteriales; family Flavobacteriaceae; genus JAFMPW01. Next base: position 1,661 of record DATGCB010000169.1, read on the forward strand.
GAAGCCATCACACAAATACCTGCTCCAAGTAAAAAACTAAAGGGAAAGATCATAGATGTCGTTGAAAAGGGATTTATGCTGGGAGATAAAATTATTCGCCACCCCAAAGTGGTCGTAGGGAACTAAACTAGCAGCATGAAGCAGGATTATTACGAAATACTCGGTATTGGCAAAAACGCCTCGGCGGCCGAAATCAAGAAAGCCTATCGCAAGAAGGCAATAGAATACCATCCGGATAAAAATCCGGGAGATGCGAAGGCGGAAGAACTTTTTAAGAAGTCTGCGGAAGCCTATGAAGTACTGAGCGATCCTGATAAAAAAGCGCGTTATGACCAATTTGGTCACGCTGCCTTCGAAGGTGGCGGTTTTGGTGCCGGGGGTATGAATATGGAAGATATATTCAGTCAGTTCGGGGATATTTTTGGAAGTGCTTTTGGGGGCGGCTTTAGTGGTTTTGGCGGCTTTGGCGGCAGTGGCCAGCGAAGAGTAAAGGGAAGTAACCTGCGGATACGCGTCCAGCTTTCTTTGGAGGAGGTTGCCAATGGGGTTGAAAAGAAAGTTAAAGTAAAGAGAAAAGTACAGGCTCCGGGGGTCACCTATAAAACATGTACCACCTGCAATGGCGCCGGACAGGTGGCGAAGATCACAAATACCATCCTGGGGAGAATGCAAACTGCAACTACCTGCAGTACTTGTGGGGGAAGCGGACAGATATTGGACCGCAGGCATCCCGATGCTGACAATCACGGGCTGCTATTGGCTGAGGAAACAGTTGCCATCAAGATTCCTGCAGGCGTAGAGGACGGCATGCAGCTAAAAGTGTCAGGCAAGGGTAATGAAGCCCCGGGCAATGGAATTCCCGGGGACTTATTGGTGGCCATAGAAACCGGGGAGCACCCCACCCTTAAGAGGGAGGGAGATAACCTGCATTATGATCTCTATATCAGTATTTCTGAAGCTGTCCTGGGGACGTCCAGGGAAATTGATGCTGTTACCGGTAAAGTTCGCATAAAATTAGAGGCAGGTATTCAATCTGGTAAAATATTGCGTTTACGCGGAAAAGGTATTTCCAATTTAAACGGTTATGGCCATGGGGATCTCCTGGTACATGTAAATGTGTGGACACCAAAGGAATTAAGCAAGGAACAGCGCGATTTCTTCGAGAAAATGCAGAGTAATGAGAATTTTGAGCCTAAACCGGAAAAATCCGATAAATCTTTCTTCGAAAAGGTGAAAGACATGTTCACTTAACGAATTAAAATTTGCCATTTAAATAAAAAACGTATATTTGAAATAATATTGGGAAACCAATATTAATTTTCTTTTTCATAGCAATTTTTTTCCCATCCTTAATTCTTTTAAGGATGGGTTTTGTTTTTAATGAGGCCATACCAACCCAATGAAAGCTGCCAGAAGACGATAGCTCTTGGCTGAATTTGCGCTGATCCCGATACTTACGGGGAAGAAGGCCTTTTATCACCTCACGGATCTGTCTGGGACTTTCCCCTGCCCGCCGCCCCTGGAATTTATTCATGTACGGAATGATGTTGCGTTTAAAAGGGCTGGCCCATAAGTCATTATTTGCGTGCCGGAGGAGGAAGTATATATCAGTTCCGGCATGGCAACAAAAGTTCGATAACTCAAAACTCTTTTAGGGCATTTCTATATCTTTGACGAAAATGCTTGCATGAACACTATTTTGGTTGCAAAAGAAGTTACCAAACAATTTGGTAATCAC
>DATGCB010000170.1:0-8094 GCA_035312365.1 Eudoraea sp.
AAAATGAGCAACTTATCGCATTTTACAAATGGAATGATGCCAGGACAGACGAACTTTTAATCGTCATCAACCTCGATCCCCATTACGCCCAGCGGGGACAGGTACAATTACCCCTGGATGCCCTGCAACCGTTTACCGAACGGGGCGTTGAATTATACGACATTATCACCAATAATGGGTATATTTGGAATAATGAATGGAATTTTATTGAGCTTCATCCAGCCTTACCCTTCCATCTTTTCCATATGAAACATAGAGCATGACCAAGAAAAAGCAGGAATCCATTTTACAACCTCCCTACGCCTTTGATGTGGCGTGGGAGGAATTGCTGGAAGATGCCAAGTTCGTAAAGATCTTTCTTTCGGATGTATTGGAGGACTACGTGGTACGACAACGCTGGTATGGGGGAAAATCGAGCAAACTTAAATATATAGAATTACAGGAATATTTTAGGATACAACAGAACGAGGAAGTATATTACGGGTTGCTGCTGGAAGTAAATTTTGAAGAGGCCTTTTACCAGCACTACTTTTTGCCCATCGCCTTTGTTTCCGATGAAAGTTTTGCCGAGAAGGACCGGATTCTGCCGCTGAGCATCAAGGGGCAGGAGGGTTTTATCATTGATGCGATTAACCTCGAATCTTTCAGAAAGCTGGTTTTTGAGAGGATCGTCACGGCCGAAGCCGATGACACTACAAAGGTGCAATATCACAAAAGCAGGAATTTCCAGGTCACGGAGTACGTGTCATCAAAATTTATGGGTCTGGAGCAGAGCAACACCTCTATAATCATTAATGATACCTCGGTCATTAAGTTTTTCAGACGCATCTATGCGGACAAGAATCCCGACTATGAGATGAGCCGGTTTTTATCGGAGCGCAAAGGGTATGGGAATACCCCCGCCTATCAGGGAAGCTTAAACATCATAGATGCCGACGATGTCAGCATTACCATTGCCCTGATGCAGGAATTGGTTCCCAATCAGGGGGATGCCTGGGAGTACATGCTCAACGAACTTCACAAGATCTTCAGCAATCTGGAGTACAAGGGAATAGATGTGTACAAACTGCCCTCCACTACGATGTTCCAGAGGCTGCAGATACAGGATGTGCCTCCGGAAATTATTGATTGGGCAGGGCTTAATATATTTCTGAAACTACAGGTCCTGGCAAGAAGAACCGCGGAAATGCACATCGCCCTGGGTTCGGAATTTGAGGACACCAGTTTTACGCCAACCCATTTTAACGGGGATTACGAAGTATGGTTAAAGAACCGGCTTTTATACCAGTTTCAGAACCGCCTTAATATGGTTGAGAACAGCCTCCATAAATTGGAAGGCAGGGCCGTTGAACTTGCGAAGGAGTTCCTGGAACGAAAAAATGAAATAAGGAAACGGTTCATTGCCTTTGACTGGACCAAATTAAAAGGGGAACGTATCCGGGTGCATGGGGATTATCACCTGGGGCAGGTATTGGTGAAGGATGACGATTTTTATTTGCTCGACTTTGAAGGGGAGCCCGAAAGCACGATCAGGGATAGAAAGGTAAAACAACCACCCTTAAAAGATATCGCCGGTATTTTCAGGTCCTTTCATTATGCCCTCTATGCCACCATCTTCAATAAAGGAGATGATTACCCATATTCCCAGGAGGACCTTTTTACGGCAGGCGAGTTGCTTTACAGATATTTTATAGGGGTCTTTTTAGAGAACTACATCAGCCTTATTCAGGAACACAACCTAAATATCGGGTACAGCCAGGAACGGATTTTCCTGCTGAAGTACTGTATGTTGGAGAAAGCAGTGTATGAACTGGGGTATGAAATGAATTCCAGACCAAGATGGGCCGTAATTCCACTGGAGGGGATTATGGGCATTATTAACGACAGAAACTAACTAAAGAAATGGGCAAAGTTGTAGTACACAGTTTATTTTCGGAGTTTGACATTAATTTGTTCAGAGCCGGCAAGCATTACCGGTTATATGATAAACTGGGATCCCATCCAATGGAGGTCAACGGTGAAAAGGGTACTTATTTTGCCGTTTGGGCGCCAACCGCCAAATCGGTTTCCGTGGTGGGCGATTTTAATTATTGGCTGGAAGGGGATCATGCGCTGAACGTCCGCTGGGATTCCAGCGGTATTTGGGAAGGCTTTGTTCCGGGTGTTGAAATCGGCACCAGGTACAAGTATAAAATTCATTCCAATAACCATGATATCAAGACAGAAAAGGCGGATCCTTTTGCACGTCTGTGTGAACATCCGCCAAATACTGCCTCCGTGGTATGGCACGACAAATACAAGTGGAAAGACAAAGCCTGGATGGGGTACAGGGCCGATAAAAATGGCCTGGACAGGCCGTATTCGGTTTATGAAGTGCATTTAGGGTCGTGGAAGCGAAAGAATGACAATGAATTTATGTCCTATATAGAACTGGCAGATGAACTGGTCGCTTATGTAAAGGAGATGAATTTTACACATGTTGAATTTATGCCCGTTATGGAGTATCCCTATGATCCTTCATGGGGGTACCAGCTTACAGGGTATTTTGCACCAACGTCGCGCTTTGGAAAGCCGGAGGATTTTAAACTGCTCGTCGATAAATTACACCAGAGCGATATCGGGGTTATATTAGATTGGGTACCCTCGCATTTTCCTGAAGATGCCCACGGATTAGGCTTTTTTGACGGTTCACATTTATATGAAAACCCGGATCGAAGGAAGGGTTTCCATCCGGATTGGAAGAGTTTGATATTTAATTACGGGCGAAATGAAGTTCGGGCCTATCTCATAAGCAATGCCTTGTTTTGGCTCGACCAGTTTCATGTGGATGGCTTGCGGGTAGATGCTGTGGCTTCCATGTTGTATTTAGATTATTCGAGGGAAGAAGGGGAATGGGAACCCAATATTTATGGGAACAATGAGAATTTGGAAGCCATTTCCTTTATCAAAGAACTCAATTCCGAAGTCTACAATAGCTTTAAGGGGGTTCAGACCATCGCAGAGGAATCCACGGCCTTTACGGGTGTCTCAAGACCTGTGGACCTTGGCGGCCTGGGATTTGGCATGAAATGGATGATGGGTTGGATGCACGACACCCTGGAATACTTTAAAAAAGAACCTATTTACCGAAGACATCATCAGAACGACATTACGTTTAGCATGACCTATGCTTTCACCGAAAACTTCATGCTACCATTTTCTCATGATGAGGTGGTCTATGGCAAACAGTCCCTGCTCTATAAAATGCCCGGTGACGAATGGCAGCGATTTGCCAATTTACGACTCATGTTTGGCTATATGTTTACACATCCGGGGGCCAAACTTATTTTTATGGGTGGGGAATTCGGACAATCTTCGGAATGGAATTTTCAACAGAGCCTGGACTGGCATCTAACGCAATATGATTATCACAAGGGAGTGCAGGAATTGATCAGGGACCTCAATACCATTTATAAGAGCTACCCGGCATTATATGAAAAACAATTCAGTCAGGAAGGTTTTCAATGGATTGATTATGGGGATCATGAAAACTCTGTCCTGACCTTTATACGAAAAGGACACGATGCCAAGAACGATCTTATCGTCGCCTGCAATTTTACACCGGTGATCCGGGAAAACTACCGGATTGGCATTCCGAAAGCCGGCAGGCTGAAGGAGATTTTTAACAGTGACGATGAAAAGTATGGAGGTAGCGGACAGAAAAATTCTGCTGTCAAAACCTCCAGGACGCCCTGGCATGGTCATAAGAAATCGGTTGAACTAACTATTCCGCCCCTGGGAGTGATCATTCTCGCATAACGCAATGTACTCAAACGTTATAGTTCATAATTGGTCACAATATCATTTTCATTTTCAGGTTTAATGTCTTTTTTTTGTAGGCCCGGACAAAAATCCGTTTTTATGGGTCTTAAAGGTCAGGACTTTTATTAAATTAGGAACCAACTATGATTACCAATACCGAATTGGAATACAAGGGTAATTTGTACCCAAACCAGATCGTAGATTACATCAGGGATACACACAAACTTTATTTCACCACGGCGAACGGGGTTATTTTGGAACTCACCGTATTACAGGATGGCCTCATCCGGTTTCGCTTTGCCACCGAATATGTATTTCAACCCGATTTTTCCTATGCTATCAGTGAAAATGCCAGCTATGGATATAACCGGTTAGACGTCACTGAAACCAGGACGGAATACCTGGTTGAAACCGCTAAGATCCAGGTATTGGTAGATAAAAAAACCTTGCGGACACAGATTTCGGACCTTGAGGGTCATATCCTGAACGAAGATGAACTGGGTTTCCATTGGGAAGAAAACTATGACTTTGGAGGGAATTCGGTTAAAATGAGCAAGATAACCCAGCCTTCGGAAAGCTTTTATGGTATGGGCGACAAGGCCACCCACACAAATTTAAAAGGGAAGCGCGTGAATAACTGGTGTATGGACCAGTATGCGTTCGTGAAGGACCAGGAACCTTTGTATAAGGCGATCCCTTTTTATATTGGCCTGCACAACAACATGTCGTACGGGCTGTTTTTTGACAATACCTTCAGAAGCTATTTTGACTTTGCCCATGAACGAAGGAATGTGACCAGTTTTTGGGCAGAGGGGGGGGAAATGAACTATTATTTTATTTACGGCCCCCTAATGTCGGAAGTTGTAAAGGCCTATACGAATTTAACGGGTACCCCTGAACTGCCCCCCTTATGGGCACTGGGCTTTCACCAGTCCAAATGGAGCTATTTCCCTGAAAGTAATGTTAAAGCCATCGCGGCGAAGTTCAGGAAACTCAAAATTCCATGTGATGCCATCTATCTCGATATTGATTATATGGACGGGTTTAGGTGTTTTACATGGGACAAGACTAAATTTCCGGATCCCAAGCGAATGATCAGGGAACTAAACAAGAATGGGTTCAAGACCGTAGTTATGATCGACCCGGGAATCAAAGTCGATCGTGATTACTGGGTTTATGACGAAGGTGTGAAGAATGATTATTTTTGCAAACGGGGCGATGGTCCTTTTATGCACGGGAAGGTATGGCCGGGCGAATGTTATTTTCCGGATTTTACAAACCCCAAAGTGCGTGTGTGGTGGGCCGAATTATACAAGGAATTTATGACCGAGATCGGCGTCCATGCCGTATGGAACGACATGAATGAACCGGCGGTTATGGAGGTTCCTACAAAAACAGCACCCCTGGATACACGACATGATTTTGACGGCCACCCATGTACCCACCGCAAGGCACACAACATCTACGGGATGCAGATGGTCAGGGCCACATACGAAGGTGTTAAAAAATATGTCTACCCCAAAAGGCCGTTCGTCATTACCAGGGCTGCCTATGCCGGCACCCAACGATATTCATCTACCTGGACCGGGGATAATGTTGCAACCTGGGAGCATCTGTGGGTTGCCAATGTGCAGACACAACGTATGTGTATGAGCGGCTATTCCTTCGCTGGGTCCGATATTGGAGGATTTGCGGAACAGCCCAACGGCGAATTATTCGCAAGATGGGTGCAACTTGGAATTTTTCACCCTTTTTGCCGCGTTCATTCCAGTGGCGATCACGGCGATCAGGAACCCTGGTCATTCGGGAAGGAAGTTACAGATATCGTTCGTAAATTTATTGAGATACGATATCAGTTACTGCCGTATTTATATACCATGTTCTGGAGATATAGCACAGCGGGTACCCCCATGATCCAATCCCTGGTCTATTACGATCAGGAGGATACGCAGACCCATTTCAGAACCGATGAATTCATTTTCGGAAAACAAATACTGGTATGCCCTATTCAGGAACCAAATGCAATGGGTAGAAGAATGTATATCCCCAAAGGAAACTGGTATAATTATTGGACAGAGGAAACGGTAGAGGGCGGAAAGGAAAAATGGGTGGCAGCTGATCTGGATAAGATCCCCCTGTTTATTAAAGAAGGGTCTGTTTTACCCAAATACCCGGTGCAACAATATGTTGGCGAAGTCGAAGTCAAAGAGCTGATCCTGGATGTCTACTATAAATTAGGGGACGAAAGATCCCTGGTCTATGAGGACGCACAGGACGGCTACGACTATAAAAAAGGTGAATTCAGCCTTAGAAGATTAAAACTTCTGGGGAAGGAAAAGGAACTGATAATTCAACAATTCAAGGATGGTACCTATGTAACGCCCTATGATAAATTTATTATGAAGTTCCATGGGTTGCCTTTTAAAATTTCTGGTATAGAAGTTGATAATGAAATAGTATCCCTGAAGGATTTAAAATTGAATGGGGACAATGTAATTGAGGTAAAAAAGGATTTCACGGAATTACATATAACCGGAAAATAATATTTATATTTTACCTGCTAAAACACTAATTTCGGGACGATGAAAAAATATATATTACTAATAGCTGTATTGCTGGTAGTGGCAGCCTGCAAGACTAATCCATTTACGGGGCAGAAGGTCCTGAACTTTTACCCGAACAGCCAGATTTTCCCAATGGCCTTTGCGCAATACGACCAGTTTTTAACCGATCACAAGGTAATTACCGGCACCAATGAAGCCAAAATGATTACCAGGGTTGGGCAGCGCATATCTTCAGCGGCGGAACGCTGGTTAACGGCGAACGGATATCCCGGGTATCTGAAGGATTATAAATGGGAGTATAACCTGGTCAATGATACCACCGTTAATGCCTGGTGCATGCCCGGCGGTAAAATTGTATTTTATACCGGGATTTTGCCCATCACACAAAACGAAACCGGGGTGGCAGTAGTCATGGGGCATGAGGTGGCCCATGCACTGGCGGACCACGGTGCCCAACGAATGAGTGCCGGCACCCTGCAGCAGATCGGCGCGGTGGCAGGTAATATCGCCATTCAGGACCCGCAAAAAAGGAATATGTTCAATCAGGCGTATGGCCTGGGTTCAACCGTGGGCGTGATGCTTCCCTTCAGCAGGAGTCATGAGACCGAGGCAGACAGGATTGGCTTACAAATAATGGCCATTGCCGGCTATAACCCGGATGAAGCGGCAGAGCTCTGGAAACGGATGAAAGCGAAGGCAGGGGGCAGTGCACCCCCGGAATTTCTCAGTACGCATCCATCCAATGATACCAGGATACAAAACTTAATGCAATGGGCGCCATTGGCAAAAGAAGAGGCGGCAAAATTTGGGGTAACCACCTTTGAATAAGACCTTGAGGCATCAGATGAATTCAATTTAATTTTAATGTAAAAGCTGTTCAAAATACGGACGGCTTTTATTATTTAAAATAGGCAGGATACTGCAGGTTGTAATTTATCGGTTCCTGTTTTTGAAAGGTCAATGGTGTATCTACACAGGCAGCGTAAGTACCTGCCGTATTTAGGATGGAGGCATGAATTTTTGGATCATGTACTGAATACTTTCAAAAATCAGTGCGGATCATCGATCAATACCATTTGGTCGGGAATAAATTATTAAGGGCAGACAAGGGGAACTCAATGGCAAAAGCTTTGGCAATTAAAGGGAGCAAAAAATTGTTGAACGCCTGGGCATTTTATGACTGGGCCAATTCAGTCTACAACCTTGTTATTTCATCGGCCATTTTCCCCATTTTTTACGGAGCCCTTTTTCGGGTGGCAGGCATAGAGAAAGTGGCCATTTTTGGCGGGGAAATTGCCCGGGCTCCGCTGATAAGCTACACAACTTCAGCGGCATTTCTCTTTATTGCCATTATTACGCCCCTTCTCTCCGGTATTGCGGACTATCTAGGCAACAAGAAAATTTTCATGAAGTTCTTCTGCTACCTGGGAGGGATTTCCTGCATGGGGCTGTACTGGTTCTCCCTGGAAAACATCTATATTGGGCTCCTTTGTTATTTCTTCGGGCTGGTCGGATTTTGGGTAAGTTTTGCCGTAAGTAACTCCTACCTCCCGGATATCGCGTTCCCGGAACAGCAGGATGCCATAAGCGCCAAAGGATATTCAATGGGGTATTTCGGCAGCGTTTTGCTATTGCTGTTTAACCTTGCCATGATCATGAACCCGTCATTGTTTGGCATTTTGTCCGACGCTGAAGGGGCTGCCGAGATGAAGGCCATGCGGTATTCTTT
>DATGCB010000171.1:0-7726 GCA_035312365.1 Eudoraea sp.
ATTTACATGGGGGACAATGGCTTTAGCTGGGGAGAACACGGATTGATTGACAAGCGGCATTTTTATGAAGAATCGGTAAAAGTTCCGCTCCTGGTCCGTTGTCCCGAACTGTTCGGGGGGGGTATAAGGCCTCAGCAAATGGTACAGAATATCGATATAGGCCCAACCGTACTCGCAGAAGCTGGCGTAAAACAACCGGAACATATGCCCGGCGTCTCTTTTATCCCGGTGTTAACCGGTGACAGTACCGCTCCCAGCCGTAAAGAAATATTCTATGAATATTATTGGGAATACGATTTCCCCATGACGCCTACGGTGTTTGGTATGCGAACGGATCAATACAAATACATGAAGTATCACGGCATCTGGGACCGGAATGAGTTGTATGACCTTAAAAGTGACCCGGAAGAAATGTATAACCTGATTGCAGACCCTGATAAGCAGGAGATCGCGAAGTCCATGAGTGCGGCGATCTACGATTGGTTGGAGGAGACCAAAGGGATGAATATCCCATTAAAACGAACCGTGAAGTACCGGTTTGGGGATTTCAAACATAAAAATGAACATTAAACATGTGTCGGGATTCTTCGCTTCGCCCTGCTCTGCCCTGAATGACAAAAGGCGAACCCTTGTCCTTCCGACGGAGGAGGAGTCTGTTGTGAAGGTTCAGGCTTGTACGGTAGGGTGTTTAGGGCTAAAGCACGCCATTGACCAGGGACACCGTTTCCCGATCATCGGAAACATCCGTTGGGATTCACCACTTGGCTCTGAATGACAAATCGGGGATTCGAATGATGTTAACAAAAGGCCCTAGAAACTCACCTTCCGGGTCTCCTTGCCCTGACTGTCATAAAAGCGAATCTCCTTAATGCGGTCACCGACAGACAGAGACCTGCTCGATTGGGATTGAAAAGTATTGCCCCAATAAAATTCCTGTACGCGGTAACTGCCATCTTCCATGTAGCTATGACTCTTAATCTCGTTATTATAGACTTTTATCAGGTTATCAGGCAGGTCAGTTAATTGTTCAAAAACGCGGAGGGAGTCATTATTCTGGCTGGCGACTATCAGGGATTTTTGGTTCCCCAGGTGGAGGGAGGCCAATCCTTTGGCATCTCCCGGGACGAAAAAGCGGCTGTCTTTCAGGGACCAGGGGCGAAAGCTGCCATTTCCCATATTCTTTAAGGCCAGGCCAAGGAACGCATCAGCCCTGCCCTGTTGTACCTCCATGCCGTAATCATTGCCCACCAGAAGGAGGTCGACCAGCCCGTCGGAATCCAGGTCCGTTGGCAAAATACCATAGATGGGGGCCAGCTGGGCTTCAACGGGTAAGGGATGCATCTTAAATTTACCATTTCCCAAATTCTCAACCCAGGACGATTTCATATAATTAAACGTAAATATTATGGCATCGTCCAGCAGGCCATCGGTAAACATCTCAGGCAGGGTGGATGCCCCGAATTCACCGAAGGAATTAAACCTCTTACGGATGCCTGAAAACTGTTTTACCACGTCCTGCCAGGGGTGGTAGAGATATTCGTATTCATTCCCTGTACTATCTCTCAAATAATAGGAAATAAGCGGATCGATCATTCCGTTCTGGTCTAAATCCTTTGCATACAAACGTACCGGTTTCTCCCTGGATCCCTGGAAATATACATTCTGCCCAAAGTTGCCCGCCACGTAGTCCATATCCCCGTCATTATCAAGGTCCGCTGCCGAAAGGCTGTTCCACCATCCTTTGTCATCCGCCACTCCCGAAGTAGCTGTCACTTCCGTTAATTGACCTTTTTTATTTTCAAAAAAGCGAAGCGGCATCCATTCTCCGGCAAGGATAAGATCTGGCCAGAAGTCGTTGTTGAAATCGGTCCAGATAGCATCACTGATGAGCCCGGGGCTGATCAGTTCCGCTGAAACCTCTGCTGTGGCGTCCACAAATTTTGGCTGGCCTCCACTGGTCTCGTTCCTCAATATATAGGAACGGTCTGCCTCGGGATAGGAGAAGGGGAGTACCCTGCTTCCCACGAAAAGATCCAGGTCTCCGTCCTGGTCGTAATCCGCGGCTTTAACGGCAGATGAGTTGGTCTTGAACCCTGGAAGCGCCGCAGCATTTTCAATGAAATTCCCGGCTCCGTCATTGATCATCAGTAAATCCCGGTAAAACTCATGTCCGGTTGGGTATTGCGCACAACCGCGGGCAATATAAAGATCGAGATCACCATCGTTATCTGCATCGAACAACAGCGTACCCGCATCTTCTTCTTCTAATTTTTCGTTCTTTTTATAACTTACTTCCTTCTGAATAAAAGAGCCATCTGCCTGTTGCAGGAACCATTTTTCCTTAAAATTCCTGCTTGCCGCCACAAACATATCATCGAGGCCGTCATTATTTATATCGCCAATGGATATGGACGGGCCATATTGGGAAAATTTATGGGGCAGGGTTCTTTGAAAGTTGAAATCGATAAAGTCATAATCCCCGCTTTCATGGGTCAGATTATAAGCATTAGACACTTCTTTCATCAACGGGTTATCCCCGGAACCCGGAAGAGGATCTTTGATCACTTTCCCGGGATCATAGGCAATTTCAACGACGGAGTTGGCTTTGGTAGTTCCCATTTTCTGGATGCCACCTCCCGGCCAGCTGACCTTTATGGAATCTACAATATCTCTTTTTCCAAGGCCAAAATGCAGCACACTCTCCGGTTTGGAAAGATACCCCCGTCCGGATAATAGGGACTGTTTTTTCTGGATACTATCTGCAAAAATGGTTACGACGCCACCAATGGCAGCGGGATTCTTATCCGGCCCCTTTAATTTAACTCTCAGGTAACGGGCATCCGGATGAAACTCCGTGGTCTTATTTTCCATTAGTAGTACGGGGTCATTAATATTGTTGATCACAAGGTCCAGATCCCCGTCATTGTCCAGATCTCCGTAGGCTGCACCATTGGAATAGGTGCCGAAATTGAACCCCCATGGGGCAGTTACATCTTCAAACGTAAGATCACCATTGTTGCGGTACATAAAATTCGGGATCTTAATCTCCGGGATCGCTGCAATTAATTGTTCCTTACTCACCAGCCTGCTGGCAGTAACCCTGAAATCACCAAAATCCCTGTCCGTTACATCTTTGGGAAAGCCATTGGTGATCAGGAGGTCTTTCCAGCCATCATTGTCGTAATCGGCGAATAGGGGAGCCCAGCTCCAATCGGTTTCCTGGATACCGGCAAACATCCCTGTCTCACCGAAAATTGGCAATCCGGTGTCGGGATTTGTACCCATATTAAGTTGCAGCGTATTGCGGGTATACTGATATGCATAATTGTATTTCCGTGTAAATATTTCCTTTTGATAACTGCTGGGACCCTGAAATAATTTTTTTCGCTTGTTGTAATAGGGCTGCATCTCTGAGGTAAAAATATCCATATTGCCATCATTGTTTACATCGGCAATATCGCTTCCCATGGAGGAAAGGCTGAAGTGCTTAAAAATGTCGCCCGCCCTGTTGGTAAAGGTACCGTCCTGGTTGTTCAGATAAATGAGGTCATTGCTCAGGAAATCATTGGCCACATAAATATCCATCCACCCGTCTTCATTAAAATCATGGATGAGGGTACTGTGGCTGTAACCGTGATATCGTATCCCGGCAGGATCGGAAACGTCCTTAAAGACCGGATGGGCCGTGCCGGCTTCCCAGGTGTTTTCATACAGTTTATCTTTGCTCAGGGAAGTACCGTCGTCCGTCAAGGGACTAAACTGATTTGGATTTATTCCTTCAATCCGGTTCACCCCAATAAAGAGGTCCAGGTCCCCGTCATTGTCGTAATCGAAGAATTGAGCATGGGATGAATAGGTATTATCATCAATGCCGTAGTCGGAGGCCATTTCCCTGAATTGAGGGACCCCTCCCTCTTTTATCCCCTGATTGATATAGAGTAAATTCCTTCTTTGGGTACTGTCCTTATAGAAGGTATTGCAAACATAGATATCCAACAGGCCGTCCAAATTCAGATCCACCATGGAAACCCCGGAAGACCAGACCAGGGAATCGGGTTTGCGAATTCCCGAGGTAGCAGATACATCCTTGAATTTGAGCTCGCCGGTATTCAGGAACAGGGCATTGTCTACCTGGTTACCGGACAGGAATATGTCATCCAAACCATCTCCATTTACATCTCCTAGTCCTACTCCTGCGCCATTGTACACAAATTCGTTATCGAGAATATTAATAGAATCATTTTCTGTGAGCTGATTGTTAAAATTCAATCCGGAATCGGCGGCATCAATCGTACGGAACAGCGCACTATTTTTATCCTGGTCGGTGCATCCCTGAATAAGAACGGTCAGTATGGTAATGGCCGTAATGGCCCATTGTTTTGTCATCTTCATTTCGATTGTTATAAAAGCAGCATACAAAAATGCAAGAACGCCGGCAAACTGGCAAATAAAAAAGACCGCATTGGCGGCCTTTTTTATGTATCAAATGTTAAATTAAATTAATATCCTGGATTCTGTTGCAATATATCAGGTCCCTGAATATCTATCTGTGGCTGAGGAATAGGCTGGTATTCGTTTTTCCCGGCCGTAAAGCTGGCTCCACCGAACTTGGTTACAAGGAATTGGCCTTCGTATTGTAAATAAGCATTGATTACATCGGCGGCCACACCCCATCGGACAAGGTCGAAGAAACGGTGTCCTTCCCCGGATAACTCCAGCTTTCTCTCAAAGCGTACCGCCTCTGTCGCGGAAGCCTTATCGGCAAATTGCGCTGGCGGATATTCCGAAATATTGTAGTTCGCTGCGAATCCTGAATCATCATACTCCCTTACCCAATATGCAGAATCGGCTGCCCTGGCCCTGACCATATTGACATAGGTTCTTGCCTGTTCCAGGGAACCGGCTTCAATTTCTGCCTCAGCCGCCATTAATAAAACGTCTGCAAAGCGGATTATGGTATAATTCATAGTGGCATAGCCACGGGTCCACGAACTACCATCCGTAAAGGAATTCTCCTGTGATCTGTAGTAGATATACTTTTTTGGAGAATAAGGTCCCGCGTACGGGAAACTACGGATCCAGGGTTGCCCGGGATGCTCTATCCAGTCTAAATATGGAATGCCTTTTCTCCCGATTGACCAATCGATCCTGGGATCCAAAAAACCGGCATCTTCCACAAAGGTAGCTTCATCATTCCCATCCACTACAACATGGAAAAAGTTATTGGCCACGGCATTCGCAGCATCATTATAGGAGCCATCCAATAGCGGAAGGCCGTTGGCATCCGTACGGAAGGAATTCCCCAATTCAATACTGGGCTGGAAGAAACCACAACAGTTACCAGGGCCATCAGGGCCTGTGTTATAAGGATAGTTTAAATCGTCAAAGTAGTTAGCGTTATTCACACTTCCCGTGTTGTTTGCAGATTCCACATCCATGACAGACTCCGCGTGATTGTCATTTTCCGCATTGTAAATCTGTGCGTAGTCATCCAAAAGGGCATATGCCTGCCCGTCCGAGGTAACCCCATTGGCAATAACATCGTCAAACATGGCCTTGGCCTGCGCAAATTTGCCCTGGTACAAATAGGCCTTGGCAAGATATGCGCCAGCCGCCCATTTGTTGACACGTCCTGCACCGTTATTGGCGGGAAGGTTGTCAAAGGCAAATTGGAAATCTGCCTCAATCTGCGTGTATACATCCGGAGTATTCGGCACTAAAATCACCTCGGTGGGCACTACGGTTTCATCGAAGACAGGTACACTATAAAAGTGTTTTTTAAGGTCAAAATAGAAATGACCCCTTAACATTCTGGCTTCTCCGGTAATCCTTGTTGCGTCTGCAGCGGTAATATCGGTTGCCCTGGATAGTGCAGACAGCACCGCATTGGCCCGGCTAACTCCTTCGTAACGACCTCTCCATAGGCTATTCAGGTCGCCCTGGGTTGGCCCGTGTTCAAAACGTTGTACCGGGTTGATGGTGGAATAATCCCCCGCATCTGTCCCTTTGTTGGCTTCGCCTCCAAGGATGGATCCGGTGATCCAGTGGTTAGGACCTTCAAAACGGTTTCCAAACACCCCGTTCAATGCGGCGTAGGTTCCGATCAGCAGCCCTTCAACACCATCTTTGGTAGTCACCTGTGCATCCGCAAGGGATCCTGTAGGCGCAATTTCAAGGAATTCGTCGCTACAGGAAACTGACACCATTAAGAGCGCCATCGTGCAGAGGGTAAGTTGCTTTACTCTACTCTTAGTTTTCATAGTTATTTTTTGTTTTAAAGATATAAAAAATTTATACATCATCTTAGTCGATTATAGATTAAAGTCCTAATTCCAAAGTAATTATATAACTCGGGGTTACAGGATAGTTACCAACATCAATTCCAAAGTTGGTGTCGGGACCGGCTACTACGGGATCCAACCCGCTATAATCCGTAATCGTCCATATATTGTTAGCCGAAATACCGAGCTTAAACTTACTCATGCCCCACTTTTCGATCATATCCTGATCAAAGGCATAGACAAAGGCAAGGCGTTGCAGTCTTAAAAAAGAGCCGTCTTCCACATACCAGGAGTTTTCTGCGCCACTGGTACTTATGTTAGAAGCACTTTCCCAGATCGGAGCGGCCGCATTGTTCCCCAATTCTGGCGTCCAGGACCTTTTGGCAACCTGCCCTTTGGCAGAACCTTCAAATGTTCCGAAGAAATCGGTAAACCATTTAGACTGGTTGAAGATCTCATTCCCGATGGAAGCATACCAGTACGTTTCAAACTCCAGGTTCTTCCATTTTACATTCAGGGTGGCGCCACCTGTATAATCAGGTACGGCGCTACCTAAGAAAGTACGGTCATCCGGAGTAATTGCCCCATCCCCGTTGACGTCTTCATACCTGAATCTACCAATACCCGCACCGTCCTGTGCAGGCGAACTGTCCACTTCTGCCTGGCTGTTAAAGTAGCCGGCCACTTTATAACCGAAGAATGTGGAAATTGATTGCCCAACAGCATTCCTGATGGGTGCAATACCCCTGTAGCCAGGACCGTCAAAGAAGTCGATTCCCTCGGCCAGGGCGGTAATCTCGTTGGTAAGGAAAGAATTGTTGAGGGTCAGCGTATAGGAGAGGTCTTCCGTGATATTTCCTCTGTTGATGATCTGGAAATCCACCCCTGTATTTTTCATACTGGCGATGTTAACCGAAGGGGCAGCCGCAAAGTTACCGGTAACCCCTGCAAGTGGCACCTGGAACAGAAGGTCCTCTGTATCCTTTTTCCACCAGTCCAGAATCACTTCCAGTTTGTCATTAAATAGGGAAGCGTCGAAACCAATGTTGGTCGTGGTACTGGTTTCCCATTTCGCATCGGCATTCCCGATACGGCTTTGGGCGAACCCTTCATTGGCACCGCTGTTCTGTCCGTCAATAGGATAAAAGGTATTTCCCCTGTCTGAGGCATAAAGGGAAAACTGGTTATTGGGATCCACGTTATTTGAATTTCCCATTTGTCCCCAGCCACCGCGGAATTTCAGGTCTGAAAAGAGTTCCTGGTTTTGCATAAAGGGTTCTGCAATCACCCTCCAGGCGCCCGAAACCGCCGGGAAAGTACCATACCTGTTGTTACCCCCGAAACGGGAGGCCCCATCCCTTCTTAAAACACCGGTCACGTAGTATCTTTCATCCCAGTTGTAATCCAGTTTCCCGAACAGGGAGTAGAAGTTTACACCCTTAAAT
>DATGCB010000172.1:0-13629 GCA_035312365.1 Eudoraea sp.
AAAACCAATTACTTGCCAGGCAAAGACAGTTGTGGATTGGGATTGCGGCCGGGCTTTTGCTACTGGCCGTATCCTTATTCATTATTATTGATCAGCGGGTAAAAAACCAAAAACTCCGTTTTCAGCAACAACAGCAGGAGGCCAACCAGGAGATCTTTAACATGATGCTTACCCAGAAACAAAAAATCGAGGAAAGCAAAAAAACGGAGCAGAAAAGGATTTCAGAGGAGCTGCACGACGGTGTCCTGGGCGAAATGAACGGGGCGCGGATGGTCCTTTTAGGCCTCAACAAAAAATCGGATGAACAAGCCGTAGCCATGAGGTCACAAGCCATAGCAAAGCTGCAGGAAGTTCAGGAGGAGATTCGGACTATTTCGCATGAGTTGAACGATGCTGCTTACCAAAAATTTCATAACTTTATTGTATCCATCGAGGATCTGTTGAAATCCGTCGAAGGCAGCGCCCCGTTAAAAATTTCGTTTACCTTCTCCAAAGAGGCTGACTGGGACAATTTAAATGCAGACATTAAAATAAACCTCTACAGAATTGTGCAGGAGAGTCTCATGAATTGTGTCAAACACGCACAGGCGCAAAAAGTGGTGCTCGACTTTAAAGCCCTCGAAGAGGCACTGCAGATTACGATTACAGACGATGGCAAGGGATTTGATACCCGGAAAGGAAAAAAGGGGATTGGCCACAAAAATATAAGTTCCCGTATAAAAAAATTGAATGGAACATGGGATATTAGCAGCAAGCAGGGAGAAGGGACCAAAGTAAGCATCCTCATTCCCTGTAATACTTTGACTCCTGCCCCTCAAACCACCTCAATTACCGATGGTATGCTGCATCAGGCTTAATGAAAATAGAATGGATTACATACGAATTTTAGCAGTGGATGATCATGAAATGACTACCCTTGGGTATAAGTTTATCCTGGAGGATTCCGAATTCGAGGGCTTTAAGGTAAAGGTAGAAACAGCGAAATCATTTGAAGCCGCCAAGCAAAAAATTGCCGCATCCGCCAAATCAATCCCCTATAGCATTATCCTCCTTGATATCCAACTCTCCCAGGCTACCGGAGGCGAACCGCAGACCGGTGAAGAACTTGGCATTTTTGCCCGACAGGCCTCCCCTTCATCCAAGCTTGTCTTTATGTCCTCTTTCAGTGATAATTATCGGATCAACAGTATTCTTAATTCCGTTGACCCGGAAGGGTACATGGTCAAAACAGAAATTGACCAAATGTCGCTGCAGGCCATGGTGCGTACCGTTATGACCAATCCTCCCTACTACACCCAAAAGGCGCTGATGGCAATACGCAAAAAAATGGCCAATGACTTTAACCTTGATGACAATGATAAAAAAATTCTGTATCATTTATCCATAGGTACAAAAACCAAGGATATCGTGCATCATGTTTCCCTGTCCCTTGCAAGTATTGAGCTTAAAAAAAGACATCTCAAGGCCCTTTTTGGCGTTGAAAAACAGAACGACCAGGCATTGATCGCTGAATCCAGGAACAGGGGGTTTATCTGATGTCCTTTCACAATAATTGCACTTTTACCAGGGGTTTCCCTGCCCCTAACCCTTGATTTTTTATAGAAAAACCCTAAAAAGTCTATGGTTATTCTATAAGCCCCTGTGGATTATTAGCACTAATTTTGAAGAAACCTGTACCGTAACACCTGGGTTTCTATGCCAATACATCTCAATAGCTTTAATAATAACCTTAAACTGCAGATTGATAACAATCCGCAGTTGAACGGGTTAGATGCGTTCAAAAAGAGTTTGGAGAAAGACTATTTTTCTAAATTAATAATCAGCAATTGTTCTCCTGACCAGGATTTCGGCAGTCTTGTTGTTGAAATGCATTGTAATTTTGAGCTGGTTGAAGTGCTGTTTCATTCCCAAAAAGGAATCTGGGGAAACCTGAGGCCTTCCAAAGGGTCTCGTCCCTGGGCAACTTCATTTTCAAGGGCACTCAACAAACTCAGGCAACTGAATCCATTGGCGATTGACGTAGAGGAATTTTCTATCATCTTAAATGATTCTTCAATAATCATAAAAAAAATATACGATGATAGCGTTGGAGAGCAATTTGGGGATATTATAGATACTATAGCTGAAAATTACGTTCATATTACGAAAGGGCTTACCGAAGCCCCTTTTGAAATTTATATACCCGTTTTCGAAGAGAATATATGGGAAAATGAAAATATGCTTTCAAATATTACCTCCGGTAACAACAGTAAAAATGACTACTTTGGATTCTGGGGTTTATATTTTGAAAGTGAAGAGGATGCCGTAATCTATGATCTGGGCAACAAATCTATTATTTCAGGCGACTTGTACATGCTTAATCATTGATTTTATAATGGAAAACCAATGTATAGGGCTATTGGTTTTCCATTTACGGCAACAGTCAGCCATTAAACAATGGCTTCCCCTTCATTAATGCATTCACTTCTCCCTTTACCGCAGAGGTTACCGCAGCATCACCCGGATGCATTATGACGCGGTCAACCAGATCCACAATGTTCCCCATGTCTTCTTCGGTTAATCCCCTGGTCGTTATCGCCGCGGTTCCAAAACGAATTCCGGAGGTAACGAAGGGGGATTTGTCGTCGAAGGGAACCATGTTCTTATTTGCAGTAATATCTGCCATGACCAGCACTTTTTCAGCATCTTTTCCCGTAATATTTTTATTGCGTAGGTCAATGAGCATCATATGATTATCTGTTCCCCCGGAAATTATCTTGTACTCTTTGTCGACAAATGCAGCAGCCATGGCTGCCGCGTTTTTCTTGACCTGCAACATATAGGTCAAAAAATCGTCCTTTAAAGCTTCGCCAAATGCGATCGCCTTTGCAGCAATAATATGCTCTAGCGGACCTCCCTGATTGCCTGGAAAAACGGCCAGGTCGAGTAATGAGGACATCATCCGTAAATTACCGTTCTTCAGTCGAATCCCGAACGGGTTTTCAAAATCTTCTCCCATCATGATCATTCCCCCCCTGGGACCGCGCAGCGTTTTATGTGTAGTGGTTGTCACGATATGGCAATGTGGCATGGGATCGCTCAGAATTCCCTTTGCGATAAGTCCGGCCGGGTGGGCAATATCGGCCAGTAACAGGGCCCCTGCACGGTCAGCGATTTCCCGGAATCGCTTAAAGTCCATATCCCTGGAATATGCAGAAGCACCGGCGATGATCATTTTTGGCTTTTCCCGAAGGGCGACTTGCTCTACTCTATCGTAGTCTATAACACCACTTGCCTCATCCACCCCATAAAATACAGGTCTGTATAATTTTCCTGAAAAATTAACAGGCGAACCATGTGTTAAATGTCCGCCGTGGGAAAGGTCAAAACCCAAAATAGTGTCACCCGGCTGCAGGCACGCAAAATAGGCGGCCGAATTAGCCTGGGATCCCGAGTGAGGCTGTACATTTACATAACCGGCCCCGAATAATGCCTTAGCCCTGTCTATAGCCAACTGCTCCACCTGGTCCACCACTTCGCAACCACCGTAATAACGTTTGCCCGGATATCCCTCTGCATATTTATTGGTAAGGACAGATCCGGTGGCCTCCATAACAGCCGGACTTGTAAAATTTTCGGAGGCTATCAGCTCAATGCCATTGAGCTGCCGCTCTTTTTCGGCAGCAATAAGGTCAAAAATTTCATGGTCGCGTGACATACTTCTGCAATTCTGTTAAATGAGGCGTAAATGTACAAATTGCCAATCGTTAATTGGAAGAAAATAATATATTTGATCAGGAATTTATCAAACAAGAATTAACAACTTCCCTATGCCTGTAAAAGCGAATGACCCTGCCAAAAAATCCTGGATTCCGGTCCTTCCCGAATCCGACTTTCCCATTCAGAACATCCCCTTTGGCGTCTTCCTGACCAGAGATGATGTCATAACCATAGGAACAAGGATCGGGGACTATGCGATAGATCTGGGCGCATTGCAGCAACTGGGATATTTTAAGGACATCCCCCTTACAGAGGATATTTTCCTCCAGGATACCCTGAACGATTTTATTTCCGATGGAAAAAAAACCTGGCGATTGGTTCGAAACCGGATCAGTGAGATCTTTGACCATACCAACACCACCCTTCAAAATAATGAGGAACATCAACAGATCGTGTTGTTCACCATGGAAGAAATAGAGATGCAGCTTCCCGTGCTGATTGGGGACTATACCGATTTTTACTCCAGTAAGGAACACGCTAAGAACATTGGTAAAATGTTCCGCGATCCGGAAAATGCGCTATTGCCTAATTGGCTGCATTTGCCGGTGGCGTATCACGGGAGGAGTTCAACGATTGTTCCCAGCGGCACACCCGTTCGCCGGCCCTGTGGGCAAACCTTACCGAAAGGCGCGGAAAGCCCGGTCTATGGACCTTCGAAGATGGTTGACTTTGAGCTGGAAATGGCTTTTATCACTACGGATGCCAACGCTATGGGCGAACCTATTCCGGTTGAAGAGGCAGAGGACTATATATTTGGACTGGTCTTGTTCAACGATTGGAGCGCCAGGGATATGCAAAAATGGGAGTACATACCCCTGGGACCCTTCCTGGCCAAAAATTTTGCCTCATCAATTTCCCCCTGGATTGTAACCCTGGATGCCCTGAGGCCTTTCAGGGTGGCCAGTCCAAGACAGGAACCCCAACCCCTGCCCTATCTGCAACAGGGGGGCGAAAATAGTTATGACATACACCTGGAGGCTGCAATTATCCCGGAAAATGGAACGCCAACCACCGTTTCCAAATCGAATTTTAAATATATGTACTGGACCATGTCTCAGCAACTGGCCCACCATACCGTTAATGGCTGTAAGGTAAATAGCGGCGATATGATGGGGAGTGGCACTTTATCGGGCACCACACCAGATTCCTACGGATCCATGCTCGAACTGGCCTGGCAGGGCACTAAACCTATCCGGCTGAACAACGGGGAAACCAGGACTTCAATTCAGGACTACGATACCGTACGGTTAAGGGGATATTGCCAGAAGAACGACGTTCGAATAGGTTTTGGCGAGGTATCATCCAAATTACTTCCACCCTGGGAATCAAAAAAGAAATAAATTCCTGCCTTTTTAGGGTTTTCATCGGACATATACTATAGGTTATCGTTTTACGTTATGCTTTTAGCTGGTTTTGGCACAGCAATTGAAATTAAGGTTCCAAATCATAAAAGACAACGTCATGAAAAAAGCACTACTTATTTGTACGGTACTGTGTATCCTGATCGCCTGTGGAGGGGTTAAGAAAACGCAGGAGGCAATCAATACCGGAAATTACGTAAATGCCATTAACAATGCCCTCAAAAACCTTTCGGACAACAAAACCAAAAAAGGGCATCAAGCCTATATCCTTTTACTGGAAGAAGCTTTTGAAAAACATACGGCACGGGAACTGCAAAATATTGCATTCCTGAAAAAGGATGGTAATCCGGCCAATTATGAAGTCATATTCGAAACCTACACGGGCCTCAAAAGCCTGCAGCAGCGAATTAGACCTTTGTTGCCATTGTATCTCTACGATGAAAATAGGAATGCTCGGTTTGCATTTAAACAATATGATGAGAAAATTATCGCCGCAAAATCTAGTCTTTCTGAGTATTTATATGGCAATGCTTCCAATTTGCTCGCCGCGGCCTCGAATAAGTACGACTACAGAGAGGCCTATCAGGACTTTAATTACCTGGAGGAGATCAATCCGGGTTATATGGATTGTAAGCAAAAAATGGAGGAAGCCTATACCAAGGGCCTGGATTATGTAAAGGTTCATGTAGTCAACGATACCGATAAGATTGTTCCGGCAAGGCTCGAAGAGGAATTGCTGAATTTCAACACCTTTGGTTTAAACGATCTCTGGACGGAATACCACGCCAATCCTCTGAGTAACATACAGTACGACTATGAAATGCAGGTTGCCTTCAGGGACATCCGGGTATCACCTGAACAGGTCTATGAGAAGCAGATCATAAAAGAAAAGCAAATCAAGGATGGTTATGAATATCTGGAGGATGAGCAAGGCAATTTGGTGAAAGATAGCCTGGGGAATGAAATAAAAGTAGACAGACTGAAGACTGTTCGTTGCAACTTTTACCAGTACACCCAGCATAAGGCAGCCCAGGTTACCGGCAACGTCAGTTATATTGACCTCAGGACCAAACAGCCAGTAAATTCATATCCGCTGGCCAGTGAATTTGTATTTGAGCATGTTTATGCAAACTACAACGGCGATAAGCGTGCCCTTGATAACGATCTGGTGGGCCTTCTTAACCTGGCGGCGGTACCCTTTCCCACAAACGAACAGATGGTATACGATGCCGGGGAGGATCTCAAATCAAGATTGAAAAATATCATTGTACAACAAAAATTCAACTAAAAAAAAGCCCTGATTTAATTATCAGGGCTTTTTTTATTTCAGGTAATTTGAAAGGTTGAACTCGCTGATTGCCCCATGGGACTCATGAGCGGCCACGCTTCCATTTTTGATGATGACCACCTGGGGCGACTGATGCCGGACCTTGAATATATCAGATATTTCATTTGATATTGTACGGGATCGGTGGACATCCACGTAATACAAATCAGCCTGATCAGCATCAGCGGCATTGTTATCACTGAACAAATTCAGAACCATCCTGCTTATTCCACAACTCGTGGAATGTTTAAAGATCACCTGAGGACGGGTATGCGATTTTTCCGGGATTTCCTCCAATTGGTCCAAATCTTCCAACGGCATCCACGGTAAGGATTTTTTGATTTGCCCATCCCGCCTGTCTTTCCACCCAAACAAGTTGCTGAATAATCCCATCACATCACTTTTAAGAATCAATAGTCGTATAAACCCGGATTGCTTACACCTGTCGAAATGTCTTGTTTAGTCACGGTTCATACGTCATTTTGTCTGTTTCATTGCTATGGTAGGGTTGTTGAAACTACTTTCAATAGCAGAAAAAACAAAACAAAGATATAAGATAATGAACATAAATAATTTTACCATAAAATCACAGGAAGCCGTACAACAGGCGCAACAACTGGCGCAGGCCCTGGAACATCAGCAGGTGGAGAATGAACATTTGTATAAAGGCATCACACAGGTTGATGAGCATGTAATGCCCTTTATCCTTAAAAAGCTGAATGTCAATATTTCCATGATCTCCCAAATCCTGGAGAAGGAATTGCAGAGTTTCCCCAAGGTTACCGGAGGGCAAATAATGTTTAGCCCGGAAGCGGGGAAAACACTTAATGAAGCCAGCATTGTGGCTAAAAAAATGAAGGATGAGTATGTTTCCATTGAACATCTGCTACTCGCTGTTTTTAAATCAAAAAGTAAGATAGCGCAAATCCTCAAGGATCAGGGCGTCACCGAAAAAGACCTGAATGCCGCCATTCAGGAGTTGCGAAAAGGGGGTAAAGTAACCTCCCAAAGTGCGGAGGAGACCTATAATTCACTGGATAAATTTGCAAGGAATCTGAATGAACTTGCGGACGAAGGGAAATTGGACCCCGTTATTGGGCGGGATGAAGAAATCAGGCGAATTTTGCAAATTCTCTCCAGAAGGACCAAAAACAATCCAATGCTTGTTGGAGAACCTGGGACCGGTAAAACGGCCATAGCGGAAGGTTTGGCCCACAGGATCATACAGGGTGATGTACCCGAAAATTTAAAGGATAAAGTAATCTACTCCCTGGATATGGGTGCCCTGATTGCCGGTGCCAAATACAAAGGAGAATTTGAAGAACGCCTGAAAGCCGTCATCAAGGAGGTGACTTCCTCGGATGGCAACATTGTTCTTTTTATAGACGAGATTCACACCCTGGTAGGTGCCGGAGGGGGACAGGGCGCCATGGATGCCGCTAATATCCTTAAGCCAGCGTTGGCCAAGGGTGAATTGAGAGCTATAGGGGCAACAACCCTGGATGAGTACCAAAAATATTTTGAAAAAGACAAGGCCCTGGAGCGAAGGTTTCAGACAGTTGTGGTCGACGAACCCGATACAGAAAGTGCCATTTCTATCCTCAGGGGCCTAAAAGAAAAATACGAGGCTCACCACAAAGTGCGGATAAAGGATGAAGCCGTCATAGCAGCCGTGGAGCTCTCCCAACGTTATATTACCAACAGGTATTTGCCGGATAAGGCAATTGACCTTATGGACGAAGCAGCCTCGAAACTCAGGATGGAGATCAATTCCAAACCCGAGGAACTCGACGTACTGGATCGAAAAATCACCCAGCTCGAAATTGAGATCGAAGCCATTAAAAGAGAAAATGATAAGGTAAAGCTAAAATCCCTGAATAGCGACCTTGCCAACCTTAAAGAAGACAGGGCCGAGGTTTTTGCCAGATGGGAAAGTGAAAAGTCAGTGGTCGATGAAATCCAGAAAACCAAACTGGAAATTGAGAATTACAAGCTGGAAGCCGAGCGGGCAGAAAGAAATGGAGACTATGGAAAAGTAGCCGAATTGCGTTACGGCAAAATTGAGGAAGCCCAGGAAAAATTGGATGGGTTGCAAAAAACTTTGGCAGAACAGCAGCATTCAGGTACCATGATCAAAGAGGAAGTAACCAATGAAGACATTGCGGAAGTTGTTGCCAAATGGACCGGAATTCCCGTCACAAAGATGTTGCAGAGCGAACGCGAAAAATTGCTACAGCTCGAGGAGGTACTTCACAAACGCGTCGTGGGGCAGGAAGAGGCCATTGAGGCTGTTTCAGACGCCATCAGAAGAAGCAGGGCAGGACTACAGGACGCGAAGCGTCCCATCGGATCCTTCCTGTTTCTGGGAACCACCGGAGTGGGTAAAACCGAATTGGCGAAAACCCTGGCAGCCTACCTGTTCGACGACGAAAACGCGATGACCCGCATTGATATGAGTGAATACCAGGAACGCCATTCGGTAAGCAGACTGGTAGGCGCACCCCCGGGATATATCGGCTATGATGAAGGCGGACAACTTACCGAGGCTGTAAGGCGCAGGCCTTACTCGGTGGTTCTCCTGGATGAGATCGAAAAAGCACATCCCGATACTTTTAATATCCTGCTGCAGGTTCTGGACGAAGGCCGGTTAACCGATAACAAGGGCCGGGTGGCCAATTTTAAGAACAGTATCATTATCATGACAAGCAATCTGGGGAGTCATATCATCCAGGAAAAATTTGAAGAGGAAAAGAACTTGCAGAAGGCAACAGAATCGGCGAAAATGGAGGTTTTAGGATTGCTTCGGCAGACCATACGTCCCGAATTCCTTAACCGGATTGACGATATTATCATGTTTACCCCGTTAAGCCGTAAGCACATTAAGGCCATTGTTGAACTTCAAATGGATCAATTAAAGAAAATGCTTGCCAAGCAGCATATTACAATTGATGCCACAGAAGATGCAATAGCATACCTGGCCGAAAAAGGATACGACCCGCAATACGGAGCAAGACCCATAAAGAGGGTCATACAAAGTGAGGTATTGAACAACCTTTCCAAGGAATTGTTAAAGGGTACCATCAAAGCGGAAAGTATTGTTCTGATCGATTCCTTTGATGATCTGCTGGTTTTCAGAAATCAAAATGAATTGGTAAAATAATTGGTAATCAATGACATTTTAAACACGCTCCCGACGCGTTTTGGGAGCGTGTTTTTTATGGTATTATATACCACGCAGTATATAGATTTTCTATATTCGTAAAAAATAAATCTGAAATGTCCACTAAAGCCGAAAGAACCACCGCCTTTATCATAGAAACTGTTGCTCCTGTTTTTAATAAGTTTGGATATGTAGGGACCAGCATGAGTGATCTTACCGAGGCAACAGGGCTTACAAAAGGTGCATTGTACGGCAATTTTGACAATAAGGAAGCTCTGGCACTGGCGGCTTTTGAGTTTAACAGTAATCGTTTGCTGCAGGCCCTGGATCAAAAACTCGACTCTCCGGGAACGGCCATGCAAAAACTATTTGCACTGACAAATTTTTACAAACACTACGACGAATTCACGGATGACTTGGGAGGCTGTCCGATACTGAATGTCGGGGTTGACAGTCAAAGCATCCAACCTATTTTAGCGGCGGCTACCAGGGAAATTGTACGGACCATTGAAGGTAAAATTGCCCTGGTTTTGGAGAATGGTGTAAAAAATAACGAGATTAAACTACCGGTCACTCCCCTGCAATTTGCCAAACAATTGTATACAATGATTCAGGGCGCTGTAACTATGGCGACCATCACCCAGGATAGAAAATATCTCTTGAATACGGTGGCATACCTCGATGTCCTTATCGCCAAAGAAATTAAAAAGTAACTTATTCGGGAACTACCCTAAAGATCCAGGTATTGCCGGTATATCTTCCATTGAACTTACTATCTCTGGCCTTCCTCGCTTCGGCCATGGAATTGTACCGTTGCAGATAAACATAGTTATATTTATTCAAACTTCTGAAGAATGACTTGGGAGCCAGGCCGCGGCCCTGCAATGTCGCCATAAAACTTTCGAAGTATTTCTTGGTTCCAAAGACATTGGCTATCAGGTAAAATCCGGGCTCTAAACCATCTTCTGTAGCGGTTTCTTCATATTTCTCTCCTTCCGCAGGCTTCACTTCGTCCACAACAGGAGCCAGCGAATCCTTCTGCTTTTCTACCGCTGCCTGAGCGACGGCTGCCTCAGCGATAGAATCATTTTCTCTTTGTCTCCTTTCCCGTTCTACAGCTGCCAGTCTTTCCCGCTCCCTGATGGCGGCCAGAGAATCCCTTGTTTTTTGTGCTGCTAACTGCCGTGCCTCCTCTTTCTGTGCAGTGGCTATGGCTTCCTGTTCCCGCACTGCCGCGATGGAATCCCTGCTTTTTTGAGCTGCCAGGGCGCGGGCCAGATCCTGTTCCTTCTGCACCCCCTCAATTGAATCCCGAACTCTTTGCCGGGCCTGTATTTGGGCCAAAGCAAGTTCCTGGCGTTGAATGGCATCAAGGGAATCTTTGGTTTTAAGGGCCGCCTTCTCTGCATTTTCAGCCAATCTGATACGACGCTGGCTTTGGGCTATGGAATCTCGCCTTAGCTGGGCGAGCCTTTCAGCTTCCGCCAAATTTGTCTCTTTTTGGCGGTTCACGACACAGTCCCTCCATTTTTCCCGGGATTGCTCTTCTGCTTTCGCTAACTTTTCCTGTTCCAGGGCCATGGCCTCGACTTCCTGTTTTTGCTGTTTTTCAGCCAGTCGGGCTTCTCTTTCCAGTTTTCGCTCTTCCTTCCTGCTTGCAGGGCCTTCCTCAACCTCCTCCTTCTCGGTTATTAAGGGTAGTTCCTCTACCTCTTCTTCCTCATCAAAGCCAATAACTTTTCTTCGGACATCATTGGGCCCAAGATGATAGGATGTCATAAATTCAATAGTCGGATCCGTACCATCCACTTTCTGACTGGTTCCAAATTCCATAAGGGCTCCTATGGAGAATTTTTTAAAGAACCTGCCGCCAATTCCCGCGGATAACCCGTAAAAATTATTCAGCCCTGTTTGTACCCAAAATTTAGGGGTGCTGAAAAGCGCTGTAAATCCAAACTGATTGTCAAAGTTTGGCAACGTTTTCAGGTAAACCGTTGGCTGGATAAACGATGATTCCGAGGATCCGAACACAGATACCGGAAACTGATAACTGGCGAGCCCAATGTATACTTTCTCTGTAGGCCCGGTGTCTTTTTCCTTGGTTGAAAAATTGTAGTCCATTAGATTTTCAGCAACAATCCCAATGCTGAACATATCCAGTTTAAAACGAAGACTGGGTGCCAGGCGTAAAATAAAGTCATTAGATTCTGGCAGCAATGGCAAAATAATATTCGGATCTGGCTGAAAATTCTCGGCAGCCAATTTCCTCGTGTATCCGAATAAATTGATACCAAAGGCGATTTGTGCATTCGACTTTAATTCCAGGGCAAAAGCATAATTGAGCGCCCCTCCCGAATGTAAAAAAATGCCCGTATTATTTTGAAAGAAACCAACTCCGGCAACAGATTCGGTATTTAACCGCCGGGTGTAATTCAGCAACAAGGTGGTAGGGTCAGCATCTATGCTTTGCCATTGCCAGCGCGACCAGAGGGCCAGAGATTCCGGATTATTCCTGTCCAGGGCAAAAACCGGACTTAAAAAACTCGAGTTGTATTCCGTTAGATTGTGTTGTCTGAAATCGGGTGGCAGAAGCACGTCCTGAGATTGTAGTGCAGAAATTGCAAATAGGACAAAAAATAAGAGTCGGTGCTTCAGCATTGTGTTTCAAAAACATTAGATTTATATACTATTTTCCGTGTTTTACAGTTAAAATAGTGCAAGCTGACAAATTTATACAATCCTATTAAATATGAAAACAATTCAACTTTTAATATTTGCATTTTTGTTGCTGGGGGTTACAGGCTGTAAGGAAGATCCCAAAGTACAGAACGAAATTACAGATGAGGTAGTTACAACCTACTACTTTATTCGGCATGCCGAAAAAGACAGGAATGATCCCGAGGATATTGATCCGGAACTAAATCAAAAAGGGCTCGGAAGGGCAATGCACTGGGCCGAAATTTTAAATGAGGTCCGCCTTGACGCCATCTATACTACAGATTTCGAAAGAACCACCATGACCGCTGCGCCTACCGCTGTGAAACAGGATATCACGGTACAGTTCTACGCTCCTAAAGAGGTAAATATTGAACAATTTAAGGCAGACAACCTGGGGAATAATGTATTGGTTGTTGGCCACAGCAACACCACCCCGGAATTTGTGAATAAGATGATTGGGGAAGAGAAGTATTCAAGCCTGGACGATTACGATAACGGCAGTCTTTTTATCGTTCAATTCACCGGGCAAAAAGCCACGGATATCCGGTTGAATTTCAATTGTAACTGTCCGGATTAACAACAATATCGGTAAGTTCAATCTTTGAAAACAGGTCTAGATGACCCCGGGTAAACAGGCTGTCCATCGCAAAGATTGAAACTTCTGCCCGCGGTTTATAATTGTTGTAATCCACAAAGCGTATTCCGGTGACATATCTTTCATTATACGCCTCCCTGAAACGCAGCCCGCCCCCATCCACATGGAATTCATAGGCCAGGTAATCCGGTTTGAAGCTCTCCTTGTTAAACCAGTAAATATATACATCATCATAATCTTTGCCGCCCCCCTGCTGATCAAAGGTTATTTGTACTTTATAGTATTCGCTGTTTTTTATTTGTACCTCCCCCAGTAGTTTTTTATTGACCGCCGCATCATTTAATCCATAAGGCAGATAGGCAAAATAGTGAACCGAGTTTACCGAATTGGAATACTTCTGGGCCATGGAATCCGGCAGGCTGATAAGACTGTCATTGATATAACGCTGAAAGCCGTCACTGCTTTTAACGTCTGTAACTATGGCCGTATCTGAGCGGGTGATCCTCTTTAATACATTTCTATTATTACTCTTTTCCAGGACATACGTCTTATCCCTGAAATCAAAAGTAAAACTACAGGTCTCATACAAGGCTCCCCCTGAAATTGCGATGGATTTGTCCACAATTTCCTGGGCTGTAAGGGAACCCCCGGATTTTTCTTGACACCCTGTAATCAGCATTGTTAAGGTGAGCGATATAAGTATTCTCAT
>DATGCB010000173.1:0-4138 GCA_035312365.1 Eudoraea sp.
TACCCGTTGAACTAAAAACCGTTGCTCCGAAACGACCTGCGACAGGAAACCTGTATTCGATAACCGCGGTCAGTTCTGACAGGCCCAGGAATCGCCTGTCGTTGAAGCCCCTGGTACGTTTCGATCCAAGATAATAATACGCCATAAAAGGGGTCCCGGAACTACTTCCAGCCGTAAAAAAATCAAAAGCCAGGATATGCCGTCCTTTTATCCTTTGGTAATACCGGGCATCCAACTCAACTTTGTCATAGTCAAAGGAAGATCCAAGGAATCCTGCAGAAGTGTGCACCCCCGTTTGAATAAATACACCCCTGGTGGGGTGAAAGATATTATCCCTGGTGTCGTAGATGGCCGTAATCCCTACGTTGGAAACAGTACCGCCCTCAATACCGGGTACTGCTGCTGATGCTAACATCCCCTCCTCCGCTTTCTCCAAATTGTGGTAGCCGTCCAATTCATAACTCAATCCGAAGGAAAAATTTGGCAGCAGTTCCCTTAATAGGGCCATCCTTATCCTGGGAAATGTTACATTGTAGGTCTCCTTGTCTCCCTCGCGGGAATCAATGCCAATACCATAAAAATTATAGATGTATTCATAATATCCCAATTCCCCAACCAATCTCCATTTGTCATCCTTCCAATACAATTCGTATGGGGCAAATAAAAGGAATTGCCTTTTTGTGGTAAGGCTCAGTGCTAACTGAAGAGAGGAGGGCCTGGTCTCTTTTTTTACCCTTTCAAATCTGAACGTAGCCACTCCGAGGCCTCCGTACCCAAGCCCAGTTTCAGGAAGGTAATACAAAATGGGTAACGCAGTGAATTTTAAATTTTTAGAATCAGTTTCAGGGGCGGGTTCTAACTGTCCGCTCGCCGATGATAAGGAAATAATCAATAACGGCAGTAAGAATCCCTTTATCAAATTCATCATTTCAATTTACACATTTTGGCCCCAACTGAAAACTATGTTGCCAAAAAGGGTCCCGAAATATTGATTTTCCCTGAAAAAGCGGCCCGCCAGGGTGAGATTGCCAGAACTATAGTCGATGAAATCCCTTATAATATTCCCCTATTGATACGGAATGTGGATAAAATGCCAGCTGGAAATGGGCCTGGTTGGTTAGTTGCAGTAGGTTTTGTATAAGGCCCGGAAAGCACAATGTAGTATCTGCGAAAAAGTCGTCCAGGGGTATGGCAGGCAAAATTGCTGCTCCTCTATGATTATTTAAGGCCTTTCCCCGAGATTTTTTTTAATGACTTACGAGCCATAAGAACCGTATAACCCAACGTAAACATGATAGCAATCCAAATAATAAATAAGAAATATTCCATAACAGGGGAGATTTGGTTGAACTGTTGGTTAAGATATTTTTTCAGGTTTTCTGTAACACTTGGGGCATTGCAGAAAGTCGCTTTTCACATTTGGACGATAAATGTAGGCATTTCATCTATATTATCCTACAAAAAAGTTAAAAAAATCACAAAATCTGAGGGCCTAAAAAACACCATGCCAACCTAAAAACAACAAAGTTACCACTTAACCAGTAAAAGGGCTACCACCCGATCACAGGTTGATAATTTTACTTTCTGCCGCCGGTCCCAATTCGTAAATGGCGCCCAACAATCCGGGTTTTAATTCCTTTACCCGGTCGGTATTGCAAGTGGCGCTATAAATTTCGGCAGCTTGCATAAGTACTGCAGGTTCATGTGTCTTTCCAAAAATTTGTTGTTCCGTTATTGCCAATGCAGGTTCCAGATCCCCCCGCTTATAATAAGCATAGGCCAAAAGGCCAAAAACTTCCGGAGTAGGCCTTTGCTGTACTTCCTTTTTTGCCAGTTCAAGGGCCAGATCATATTGTTGGGTTTGGTCTGTGTATAGCCCGATATTATACATGTTGTACATACTGCCATATTGCGGATCGCACATTGTTTTAAAATACAAATCGAGATTGCTGAGAAATCCACGATCATCTCCCATAAAATCGGCAATTTCAGCTTTCAGTAAATAATAATCGGGGGCTTTAAAAGTTTGGGTTACCGAATCCAGGATGCGCAGGGCTTCCCGGGGATTCTTCTCATAGGAGAAAACAATCCAGGCAATTCCCTTTTTGGCATACGCGTTCTGCGGATCGAGTTCGAGGGATTTTAGATAGTGGTCGTAGGATTCTTTAATTCTGCCTGCATGACCGTAGTAATCCGCCAGGTTGGTATAGGACCAGAGACGTAAGGTTTTATTTCTGGCTGATTCGGCCTTCAATTTTGCCTTCTCCATAAATCGTATGGTGTTTTCGAGATCACCTTTATAGTCGCTCCATTTCGCCAGTCGGATCAAATACCCGAAATCCGACATGTTTATGGTGCTGTCCAGGTATTTTTTTGCTTTATCATAGTTTCCAAGTTCCATATGAACATCGAACAAAAGGTTTTGCGACCCGGTGACCCCGCTTCCCAGGGAACGGGCAGAATTGGCCAGTACCAGGGCTTCCCTGAATCTGTGTTGTGAAATGTAATTGCGTGCCAGGGCCCTTTGGTAATCCGCCTTACCCACGGCCGCTATTTCAACGGCTTTTTCCAGGGCCTGTCCGGCTTTTTTTAAATACCGGACCTCCCCGGTATTCTTAAAATATCTGTCGTATTCACCAGCCACAATTCCAAAACTGGTGAGTTGCATGCTGTCCGGTTGAATCTTTGAATTCCACAGATCAAAATATTTTGATGATGTGGTCGCAGGCTTGCTTTGCAGGTAGTGGTTATAGTCCTCCTTACCTGTAATGGATTCCTGCTTTTGTTGTATACATGATGCACACAGTACCAGGCTGAAAAATATGGGTAAACTTCTCATAGTCGTTGTTTTTAAAACTGAACTCATTCCTTCAGGGTATTGGTAAAAAATAATGCGAAAAGTCTTTCTGTCCGGAGACTAAACTTTTGGTTAAGGGAGGATGCCGGGCATCCTCCCCTAATCTCCTTCTTCACAGCCATTTACCTTATTCCGGGGACCCCAGATAAGGGAAGTCTGCAGCAATGGTTGCGGTTAAGGATACGCCATCTGACGTTAATCTCGGGAGGTCAGCCGTCCCGTCTCCATTTGTGTCCTGCCCACTGAAGCGGTCACCTTCCATTCCTCCGAACAAAAGGATCAGGGAAACATCAATGACATCATCCTGGGGTGTTCTTCCGGTCAGTGCAACCTCGTCTCCATCAGGGACAAGGATCCTTCCGTCACCGTCATTGTCAGCACCCGGGTTGAAATAGGTAGTTGGGGCATCCGGGGCCACGTCCAATACATCAGCGGCGAGTACCGTTGTTAAGGTGGTGGCATCGAGGCCAAGTATATTATTCTCATAATTTACATCATCCGGGTCCAATCCAAGCAAATTGGCATATACATCATGGTATTGCTCCAATCTTGCTTCAAATCCAGCCTGGAATAAGCCCGCCATTTCCGATGGAATGGTTACATTATGAGCATCCTTTACACTGGGCTGTCCATCCATGTCAAAACTCAGGACCGTGTTTATTCCCGGTCTCCCCATATGATCTGTCTGTGCATAGGTCCCTGAAAAATCGGGTGCTTCCGTCATCCCGTCTATACAGGGCATACATGAGCCACCGCAATCAACACCACTTTCATCCCCATTCATTATTCCATCGCTACAGGTTGCCACCGCAACCGGATCTGGGGAGGCGTCATCATTACTGCAGGCCAGGATCACTACTATTGCAAAGAACACCATGCACACATTTATTATTTTATTGATTTTCATAACTACTTGCTTTTTAAATTCGTCTTATTGTTTTCTGTTTGTTGTTACCCATGCCTTATAGACCGGAATCCCCAAAGCATTGGTAGCGGTTGGGGGGTCGCAAAAAGTGTTTGGAAGTTCTACAATGATCGACATGGTATTTGCCCCATCAAAAGTATCTGCGGCCTCTTCGGGAGGTTTAAAGCCTTCGGGGGCCATTCCGCCTATGACGGCATTGAACTGAAAGAAATCAAAAAAGAATGGATCCTGGCGCGGGCCGGCAAATAATTTTGCTCCGCCCTCCGTCGTCACAACGATGGGCGTGGTACCGGAAATTTCAACATCTCCAAGCGGGGAATCAACCATGACCGCACTGCTAAGCCCACTTTGAACCA
>DATGCB010000174.1:0-9137 GCA_035312365.1 Eudoraea sp.
TTTTTCCTGAGCAATCCCCACAGTAAAAGCGGTAAGGGTTTTTCCCGCAGACGCCCAATACCATAGGCTGTCGCGGGTAAAAGCACCAAAATATTCTTCTACGGCTAACTTGCCATCCTTTAAAATGATAAATGCTTTGGTCTTATTTTCCTGAAGCAATTCCTTGAGTGGATTCTGTGCAGACGGATCCCAGTTCAATGCAGCTATTGAAACGGTTTCCCAGTCGGAGCTGCCCGCGGGTGGAAAATACAGGTCCACAATGGGGTCCGGGGTATTCGAAGGATCATCGGGCTTAACTCCTGTATCGTTCTTCGAACAGGCCGAAATTGTAAGCAGGGAAAGTACCGCAGGCCTATAATTTGGCATTTCATGGGTTTATGGTTTATTGAATTGGACTTCAATGGGTTCATAAAGTTTAACGTAAATCATAAAGAAAACTTGTTAAAAAATAGACGATCTACCGCCATGTTGTATTTTTGCACCTCATTTGAAGACGTATGCGCACAAAATCGATTAAAAAAAACAGGATAAACGTGGTGACACTGGGCTGTTCCAAGAACATCTACGATTCTGAAGTGCTGATGGGCCAGCTGCGCGCAAATGAAAAAGAAGTGGTACACGAGGAGGAGGGCAACATAGTGGTTATCAATACCTGTGGATTTATTGCCAACGCCAAGGAGGAAAGTATCAATACTATTTTAGGCTTTGTGCGGCAAAAGGAGGAAGGCGCTGTTGACAAGGTATTTGTAACGGGCTGCCTTAGCGAACGTTACCGACCCGACCTGGAGAAGGAAATTCCGGATGTGGACGCTTATTTCGGCACGAGTGACCTGCCCGATCTATTAAAAGCCCTTGGAGCGGATTACCGGCATGAATTAATTGGGGAGCGATTGACCACCACGCCCAAAAACTATGCATACCTGAAAATTGCCGAAGGTTGTGACCGGCCCTGTTCATTTTGTGCAATTCCCTTAATGAGGGGCAAACATCGCAGCAAGCCGGTCGAGGCCCTGGTTGCGGAATCGGAAAAACTGGCTGCCAAAGGGGTAAAGGAACTCATTCTTATTGCACAGGACCTTACCTATTACGGACTGGATTTATACAATAAACGAAACCTTTCTGAGCTACTGACAGCCCTGGCAAAGGTTGAAGGGATCGAATGGATAAGGTTACATTACGCCTTTCCAACAGGTTTTCCAATGGATGTGCTGGAAGTGATACGGGAAGAGCCTAAGATCTGCAGGTATATTGATATTCCGCTACAACACATTTCGGATGGCATTCTCAAAAGTATGAGAAGGGGAACCACCCGGGAAAAGACCACCAGATTATTACAGGAATTTAGGGCGGCCGTTCCCGGGATGGCCATCCGAACTACCCTGATCGTAGGGTACCCCGGGGAAACCGAGGAAGATTTTCAGTTGTTGAAGAACTGGGTATCGAAAATGCGTTTTGAGCGGCTCGGATGCTTTACCTACAGCCATGAGGAAAATACCCATGCTTACCAGCTAACAGATGACGTTCCGGAACCTGTAAAGCAACAACGTGCCAACGAGATCATGGAATTACAAGCTCAGATATCCTGGGAATTGAATCAGGAAAAGATAGGAGAAACCTTCCGTTGTATCATCGACCGCAAGGAGGGGAATTATTTTATTGGCAGGACCGAATTTGATTCCCCCGACGTGGACAATGAAGTGTTGATCGATGCTGCGAAATACTACCTGAAGCAGGGCGAATTTATATCGGTTAAAATAATCCAGGCCACGGATTTCGACCTTTACGGAGAACCTGACTGAGCATCTCCACAGGTAGCTGATAGACCTAAGAAAGGGTTTTCCCTGATTTTCCGGCAATACATTAAGGGAACCCTGAACCCTTCTTTGGAAATCTACAACCAAAGGCTATTATCAAATAGTTTATTTGTCAGTGGTAAAAACAATGGTGGTACCCGGATAAATAAGGTAACCGATGCCCAGGAAAGGCCTGTCCCGGTGCCTGAAGGCTCACATATTCACAAAGATGTGACCGGCTTGAGGAATTTTTGTCAGGTCAAATTCCGTTTCGTTGAGCAAGATACCGTGTTCAAGGTACGCTTTAAGGTTGGCCAGCCAAAATGTCCAGCCATTGCTGCACCCGGTATAAATGTTCATTTTACTGCCTTCATCCGTCGGGATCTCATGCTGTTGCAGGCTTACCAGCACGGCATTTCCATGGTCCTCCAGTGTTATGGCCACTTTGCTTACTTCCGCAAAGGAAAATTCGAAAAAGTCCCGGCCGTTTGATTGTAAAACAACCCCCTTTTCCCGTCCGTCCCAGTTGTGCCATTCCCAGGTATATTGGTCCCCGGGTTGTATCATTTCATTTGGCTTTCGCGTAATTCCCTCCCTGGTTACGTATATTGCTGACTTCAAAAACCAGGCACAAATACCTTCCTGGGTGGCCCAGCACCACCATAGTTTCTCCTGCGGCGCTTTGATATAGATCTTTTTTGTAAATGAATCAAAACTAAATGTTGTCATGGGTTTATTTTTAGTGTTGTTTTGTCTGCTTTAAACTATGCCGGAACCTGTTCATTTCGGTCCGGGGGCTGCTTTACTAGGTATGGATGCGAAGACCGAAACGCCGATTTTATAATGGGGCGGCCCCTGATTTTTCCTATTCTTTTTTTCGATTTAATTCAGTTTTGTACACTTCCCGCCCCAATGCTGCCAGGAAGGGTATTCCAACATCGTCATATTCATAAACGTCATCGTTAAAAATACCGTCCTTATTTACCAAAATTGTTGCTACGAGAAGAAACTCCACGTCATTTTTTGTATCAGTGATATAGGCGCAATCCGTAAGCGTTCCATAGGCAAAACCCACCTTGTTATATATTTGGATGTGCTCCGGAATATTTTCTCTGGTATCCCCATATATAAAGAATTTGCAATATCCGTCGTAATACTCTTCAGGGTCATAACCTAATTTCCTTGGAGGCGTATGCATAGCGGTCAGTATTAATTCACGTTGTGAGGCATTGAGGTGAATCTGCTGATCCGCCTCAAAAGTTTCCGGAAAAATTATCCTTTTTAGGAACTCGTGTTGGGCTGCAATGGGGTAATAATTTTTTAGACTGAAATCAAAAGCTTTCGGGATAAGGGAATCGTTTTCATAAAAACCACTTCCTTTTTTTATACGGTTAAGCAACAATTGTTCAGGTTCGGAATTTATCAGGGGTATTGTAGTAGTAGTGGTGCTGTCGTTGAGGTAGACGACCAATGGTTTTGTGGTGACGTCATCTGAATGCTGGCCTAACCTGTGCGAAATTCGTGCCGGGGAGACTCCCTTGTCTTTGAGTCGGGTGTTAATGGCATCCTGTCCCAAAAATTCAAACAATCTATTATTGGCATGGTTATCACTTATTGAAAATATCTTTGAAACGTCTGTTGCGAAGGAATTCTCCACAGTATCACCTTCGATATAAAACCGGGTTTCTTTTGTGAGGGAATCAAGCTCATTCAATTTTTCGAGGGCAAGGGCGGCTATAGGCAATTTAACGGTACTGGCAGGATAGAAATAATTTTTTTCATCCACCTGAAAATCAAAATCGGTAAATAATATACGCCCGTCTTCCCGGTCGATCCGGGTATATCGTATTTGTACTTCAAATTTGTCTACGCTGTCCATAACCCTTCTGATATCAGGGTTTTCTGAATTAAGCACCTCAGTTAAAGGGTTTTTATAGTCTATTTGTTCCTTACATGTAAAAAGAAGGGAGAGGATGCTTAACAATACGATGATATACGTGTTCAAGACAGTGCGGATTCTGATTATTTTGTCAATTCTGGCCGTCGTAGAGTTCCCCCCTATGGGGGACTAATGCATCACGCACCTGGAGCATATGGCTTTCATCAACCACCATATAGGCAATACTGTGCATGCTGCTGAAATGGGTATATCCGGTATTGTCCGGCCCCAAAGCTTCAGCTAAAATGTAGTCCTTCAAATGTTGTGCGTGGTGCTTAGCGGTTTCCCCGGCCTCCTGACCGCGAAAATCCCAAATCAATTTAATCTTTCTGCTCATTCAGCGTCTGGTTTTATTTGGCACGGCTCCAGCCACCGAAATTCCCTTTTCGGCAAAAGCCTGTTTCCCCATGATTCATTTTCCCGGGATAATACAAAATTTTTACGGATATATCCAGGGGCAGGTAGATCGGAATTTCAGGGGTACAAATCATATGGGATGTCGCGTTGGCCTTACTAATGTAGCAAATAAAAGAATTTTAGGTACTAAAAATGTGTTAATGAAAGTGGCTAATTCTTGCCTAACATCTGGTAATGCTTATTTTTGCGGAATGTGTTTTTTAAAGAAACCAGTAAAGTACGCAATGAGCTATTTGCCCGTAGTAGCCCTGTTGTTTTCTTTGCTTTCCTGTGAATCGATGTGGAAGAAAGATAAGGACAGGGAACCTTTAGCCCGGGTGGGTGACAGTTATCTCTACCGGGATGATGTACTTCAGTTACTAGGGGATAATTTATCCGATCAGGACAGCGCCTCTTTTGTGACAAATTATATTAACAATTGGGCAACAAAGCAACTATTGCTCAATAAGGCTAGGATTAATCTCCCGGAGGAAAAGCTTGCGGATTTCGAAAAATTGGTGGCGGATTACCGTACCGACCTGTATACAAGGGCCTATAAGGAAGCATTGGTATTGCAGTCAGAGGATACCACTATTAGCAGTGTCCAGCTGGAAAGCTTTTACGAGAGGGAAAAGGAAAATTTTAAGCTCAAGGAAAAGTTGGTGAAGCTTCGGTTTATTCAATTGCCCAACCAATTCCTGAACAAGAGCGAAGTGATAGAGAAATTGAAGCGATTCAGTGAGGAGGATCTGATCTATCTGGATTCTATTGGCGTGCAATTTAAAAAACTGAATTTTAATGATTCGCTATGGGTTCCTGCTTCCCGGGTAATTGAAGAAATTCCCCCAATGGATTATGACAACGAGAGCAGATACTTAAAAAAATCACAATTTTTTGAATTGGAGGATGCATTGGGGGTATATTTGGCAAAGGTGCTTGAGGTTCGGCAGGTAAATGAAATTGCACCTTTGTCGTATATTGAATCCACCATCAGACAAGTATTGCTCAACCGGAGAAAACTGGATTTTATTAGAAAACTGGAAACTGAGATTATCGATGAAGCTACAAAGGAAAAAGAATTTGAAGTATATGGTCAGGATGAATAAAACAGTCGTATTTCTTTTGTTTATTCTCATGTTTATACCTGCAGGTGCACAGGTAAGAGACTCTATTCCGGACACCCAGATAGAGCCGGAGGAGGCCCTGGCTGAGGCCAGCCCCGCAATTAAAAAGGACACCGTCAATACCTTTAAAAGAATAAAATTGGATGGAATCTCTTCGGTGGTAGGAGATTATGTAATCCTGGATTCGGATGTAGAAAAAGCGCTTATTGACCTTAAGAACCAGGGTGCAAACATGGATGATATTACGCATTGCGGCCTTTTGGGGAAACTCATGGAAGACCGACTGTATGCCCACCAGGCCGTTCAGGATAGTATACTGGTCTCTGATGATGAGGTGAATGCCACCAGCGACCGCCAACTTCAACAGCTGGTACAACAGGTTGGATCCATCGAAAAAGTGCTGCAGTTCTATAAAAAAGAAACGGTGGAAGACTTTAGGGAAGAGCTTTACAATATAAATAAATTGAGGATGCTCTCCGAGAGAATGCAGCAGAAGATCGTTAGCGACATCGAGGTTACTCCGGAGGAAGTACGACAGTTCTTTTACAAAATCCCGGAGGAAGAACGCCCTGTATTCGGGGCTGAACTCGAAATTTCTCAAATTGTCAAGAATCCGGTAGTTCCACAGGAGGAAAAGCAAAAGATTATTGATAAGTTGAACGAAATTAAAGAAGACGTTGAGGATAATGACGCCAGTTTTAGCGTGAAGGCCATTTTGTACTCCAAGGATCCCGGATCAAAATCCCAGGGGGGTGCTATAGGAAGTGTTACCAGGAATTCGGGATTTGTGAAGGAGTTTAAAGATGCGGCTTTTAGCCTGCAGGAAGGCGAGATTTCGGAACCTTTCGAGACCATTTTCGGCTACCATATCCTATATGTGGAGAAAGTCAGGGGCCAGGAGCGGGATGTCAGGCACATTGTTCTGATCCCGGAAATACCACAAGCTGCATTGGAGGCGGCGAAAACGGAGCTCGATTCCATTCGTCAGCACATCCAGGATGGTAAATATACATTTGCCGAGGCGGCACTGAATTTTTCGGACGAAAAAGAAACGAAGTTTGACGGGGGGTTATTGCGAAATCCTGTCACTTTGGATTCCCGTTTTGAACTTACCAAAATGGATCCTTCACTCTACAATCAGGTGAGGAACCTCAAAGACAATGAAATTTCCTATCCGCTGCTGGAGCAGGATGAACGGGGGGGTCCTCCAAAGTTCAAGATTTTAAAGGTAACCAACAGATATGATGAACACAAGGCCGATTTTGCCAAGGATTACCTGAAAATCCAGGAACTTGCCCTCAGGGAAAAACAGTACAATGCCATCAAAGAATGGATGGATGAACATATTGAAGATACCTATATCAGTGTCAACGGAGAAAACAAGGACTGCGATTTTGCAAATAATTGGGTAAAGGAATAATTGCATGTCAGACGTTGCAGCAATCAAAAACTTAGTGGAAAAACACCAGGCACTGAAGCAGGAAATTGCCAAGGTGATTGTTGGGCAACATGAGGTGATCGATCAGATTTTGCTGTCGATCTACACCGGGGGGCACTCCCTGTTAATTGGGGTGCCGGGCCTTGCGAAAACGTTGATGGTGAATACCATTGCCCAAACACTGGGGCTCGATTTCAAGAGAATACAGTTCACACCAGATCTGATGCCCAGTGATATTCTGGGTAGTGAAGTACTGGATCAGAACAGAAATTTTAAATTCATAAAAGGCCCGGTTTTTGCCAATATCATCTTAGCCGATGAGATCAACAGGACGCCTCCCAAAACACAGGCGGCACTCCTGGAAGCCATGCAGGAACGTGCGGTGACCATTACCGGACAACAATACAAACTGGATCTTCCCTATTTTGTTCTGGCAACACAAAACCCGATAGAGCAGGAGGGGACCTATCCCCTGCCAGAGGCACAACTAGATCGTTTTATGTTTGCCATTGAGCTTAAATACCCCTCTGTTGAAGAAGAGATGCAGGTGGTGAAAACCACCACCAACGATGAAATACCAAAGGTAAATGCGCTCTTCAGTGCGAATGAAATACTCGCCGTCCAGCATCTGGTCCGGCGAATTCCTGTACCGGACAATGTGGTCGCATATGCCGTAAACCTGGTGAATAGTACAAGACCTGCATTGCCAGCTGCCTCGGAACTGGTACAAAAATACCTGGATTGGGGGGCAGGCCCGAGGGCTTCTCAAAACCTGATCATGGGCGCCAAGGCCCATGCGGCCATCCATGGAAAATTCTCCCCGGATATAGAGGATGTGCAGGCGGTCACGATGGGAATCCTGAGGCACAGGATCATCAAAAATTATAAGGCTGAAGCTGAAGGGATCTCCGAGGAGGATATCATCAATAAATTGTTGTAAATACCGGCCCTAAAATCAGTTCAATACCCGTTCCCCCCGATACCGGGAACACCTTCACTCTACCCCGGAACATTTTCGGATTTTTGCTCCTCTTTTTTTTCGAAATCGATTTCTGCCCGGATCGAAGTTGACAATTCTAAAATTATCTTTCTTTGAGGGCTCTAAAGTTTTATTTACACTCCGATTTTACTAAATTTACAAGATTCCATAAATCGAAAAAAGAAGAACAATGGCATATGATATAGATATAATCAGGGGCGTTTACGCCAATATAAAAGATAGGGTCGATAAAGCACGTGAAATTGTCGGAAGGCCGCTGACCCTTTCCGAGAAAATCCTAT
This sequence comes from Eudoraea sp., assembly GCA_035312365.1. Lineage (GTDB taxonomy): Bacteria > Bacteroidota > Bacteroidia > Flavobacteriales > Flavobacteriaceae > JAFMPW01. The sequence continues at coordinate 7,972 of DATGCB010000174.1, forward strand.
ATGCCCATCTTTGGGCCGGGATGCCCACCCGTGCATTTACCCGGGGGAAGGATTATGTTGATTTTGCCCCGGATCGTATTGCCTTACAGGATGCAACGGCCCAAATGGCCCTGTTACAATTTATGCAGGCGGGAAAGCCAAAAGTGGCCGTACCGACCACCACCCATTGTGACCATTTGATCCAGGCAAAAAGCGGTGCAGTCCTGGACCTTCCCAGGGCAAACACTGCCAGTGCTGAGGTTTTCGAATTCCTGGAATCGGTGTCCAACAAATATGGACTGGGATTTTGGAGACCGGGGGCAGGGATTATTCATCAGGTGGTATTGGAGAATTACGCCTTCCCGGGAGGAATGATGATAGGTACGGATTCGCACACGGTAAATGCAGGTGGCCTGGGAATGCTGGCCATAGGGGTCGGAGGTGCTGATGCAGTGGATGTAATGGCCGGGATGGCCTGGGAACTTAAATTTCCAAAATTAATAGGAGTAAAACTTACCGGTAAAATTTCTGGCTGGACGTCCGCCAAGGATGTCATTTTAAAAGTGGCCGGCATATTAACCGTTAAAGGAGGTACCGGAGCCATCGTCGAATATTTTGGTGATGGAGCAAAAAATCTTTCCTGCACTGGCAAGGGTACCATCTGTAACATGGGAGCAGAGATCGGCGCCACCACTTCCACGTTCGGTTATGACGATTCAATGGAACGTTATTTAAGGGCCACAGACAGAAATGATGTTGCGGATGCGGCGAATGATGTGAAAGACTATTTAACCGCGGATCACGAAGCTTACGCAGACCCTGAACAATATTTCGATCAGTTGATAGAAATAGATCTCAATACGCTCAGGCCGCATTTGAATGGTCCCTTCACCCCTGACCTGGCTACACCGGTAGGCGAACTGGGCCCGAAAGCCAGGGAACACGACTGGCCCATCAGTGTGGATTGGGGGCTTATTGGTTCCTGTACGAATTCTTCCTATGAAGACCTTACCCGGGCAGCTTCCATTGCCAAACAGGCCGTCGATAAAAAGATAAAACCAAAATCGGATTTTGGGATCAACCCTGGCTCCGAACAAATAAGGTATACCGCGGAACGCGACGGGCTGCTCCAGATTTTTGAGGAATTGGGAGCTACCATTTTTACCAATGCCTGCGGGCCCTGCATT
>DATGCB010000175.1:0-2182 GCA_035312365.1 Eudoraea sp.
AGCATAGCGAGGATATTGCCGGGGTACTGGTCTTATTGCCCAATTTCGGGGATGAAAAGGGAGTAGCCGACACCTTGAAATTAGCCAACTTGAACGTTCCTGTACTTGTACAAGCTTATCCGGATGAGCTTTCCAAAATGAACGTCGTCAACAGACGTGACTCCTGGTGTGGTAAAATCTCCGTTTGTAACAACTTATATCAATACGGAATCAAATATTCCTTGACCAGCAAACATGTTATGTTTCCTTCCGAAGAACTGTTTCAAAAAGATTTGATGGATTTCGTGGCAACCTGTAGAGTGGTAAAAGGATTGCGAAATGTTCGAATCGGAGCCGTAGGTGCGAGACCTGGCGCATTCAACACGGTGCGCTATTCAGAGAAAATTTTACAACGTAATGGCATTACCGTGACAACGGTAGACCTATCCGAGATTCTAGGCAAAGCGGACAAGCTCACAAAAGATGATACTGCCGTTAAACAACATCTCGAAGCTATAAATGCCTATGCCCCAAAAGGGAAAACCCCCGATGCTGCTATGATTCAAATGGCGAAATTGGACGTTGTGCTCAATCAGTTCGTGGAGGAATATGCACTGGATGCTACGGCAATACAATGCTGGACCTCCTTACAGCAGAATTTTGGTTGCAATGTATGTACCAGTATGAGCATCATGTCAGAGAACATGCTGCCATCGGCCTGTGAAGTCGATGTAACAGGAACCTTGAGTATGTATGCGATGCAGCTGGCATCCGGATCGCCGAGCGCGCTAGTCGATTGGAACAATAACTATGCCGATGACCCCAATAAATGTGTGCTTTTTCATTGTGGCAATTGGGCAAAATCGTTCTTGCCGGATATCGAAATTAGCAATGCGCCGATTTTAGGAACTTCCGTTGGGGTAGAAAACACCTTTGGGGCATTGGATGGGCGAACCCCTGCCAATCCGCTTACCTATGGTAGAATCAGTACCGATGACCCGAAAGGAATTATGAAGGTATATATTGGCGAAGGAGAGCTTACTGATGACCCTTTAAAAACCTTTGGTAACAGGGCAGTGGCCAAAATTGAAAACCTTCAAGGATTAATGAATTATATATGTAAAAATGGTTTTGAGCACCACGTGGTTATGAACGCCTCAAAGACTGGAGCGATATTGCAAGAAGCCCTAGGAAATTATATGGGTTGGGAAATATACAACCACAAATAGTTACGCTATGACAGACAGGGAAATGAAGTTAAAATCCGTTTATCTCAGAAAAAGCCTCCTGAAGTACATTTATAAGGCAAAGGCCGGCCATACGGGTGGTAGCCTTTCGTGTACCGATATACTGAATGTACTTTACAACCGTGTTTTGAAGGTTGGTCCTGAGGATTTCAGAAATCCCGCTCGGGATAGGTATATACAAAGTAAAGGCCATTGTGTGGAAGCACTTTTCGTGACCTTGGCCGATCGTGGGTTCTTTCCAGAATCGGACTTGGAAACATTATGCCAATATCAATCGCACTATATCGGGCATCCGACGAAAAAAGTGAACGGGGTAGAGCAAAATACCGGTGCCTTGGGCCACGGCCTGCCCATTTGTGTAGGGGAGGCAATTGCAGCAAAACTAGATAACAAAACCCATAGGGTATTTACCCTGTTGGGAGATGGGGAATTGCCCGAAGGTTCCAATTGGGAGGCCTTTTTATCCGCCGCTCACTATAAATTGGATAACCTGTACGCCATTCTGGATTACAATAAGCAACAGATTACCGGGGCGAACGAGGTGGTGATGAACACCAATTCCGTCCGAGATAAATTGGAATCTTTTGGCTGGGCGGTAAAAGAAATCGATGGTCACAATCTACAGGAATTGGAAGTAGCCTTGAACAACGGACCTTTCGAAACAGGAAAACCGAATTTCATTATAGCACATACCATTAAGGGTAAGGGGGTAAGCTATATGGAAGGCAATATCAAATGGCACCATGGCGTACCAAATCCTGAACAGTATGAATTGGCACAATACGAACTAACGGTGGCGGAAGCTTCAATTTAGGGAACTATGCAATTAGATAAGATAGTGGAAAAATATTTAAAAATGGGAATAGCCAACCAAGTGGTATTTGCCAATACTCTTGAAGAATTGGCAGTTGACGACAAGGCAATTCTAGCAGTGACAAGTGATTCTCGGGGCTCCG
>DATGCB010000176.1:0-4990 GCA_035312365.1 Eudoraea sp.
TGTGAATGAACGGGAGATATGGGGAAATTTAGTGCCCTATGGCATGAACAATCTCGGATTCGGGACTGCCGCGGAATCGCCATGGCGGGCCGGAGCCAACGAAAATACGGTGATCAAATTTTCAGACGATGTAACTGTAGAAGGACAACCCCTGAAAGCCGGTAAATACGGACTTCATATGATCATTCATGAAGATGACAAAGCCACCATCATTTTTTCCAGGAACAACAGCGCATGGGGTAGTTATTTTTACGATCCGGCCGAAGATGCTTTGCGGGTTGATGTGTCGACGACCGAAATCCCGCATACCGAATTATTGACCTTTTTGTTTGACGAAGTGGATGCTACCTCCGCCACGGCTTCCTTATACTGGGAAAAGAAACGGATCCCCGTAAAAGTGGAGGCAGCTGTTAATGATATTGTACTGGCAGACATCAGGCAAAAATTACAGGATTCTCCGGGTTTTAGCCGCCAGACCTGGGAACGGGCAGCAGCCTTTGCAATGAATAATGGCGGGGACCTTACTGAGGCCATGGGCTGGGTAGATAATGCCATTTCGGGGCAGTTCTACAGCGAGAAATCGTTTACAAATCTTAACTTAAAATCTCAGATCCTCGTAAAAATGGGGAAAAAGGAAGAAGCGCTGGCCATGGTAGAGGAAATGGCGGATATGGCCAACATGAATCAACTGAATAACCTCGGGTATCAGCTGCTCAATATGGGCGAACATGATAAAGCCTTAAAATATTTTAAATTGAATACCAAGAATAATCCCACCAATGCCAATGTATGGGATAGTCTGGGCGAGGCCTATAAGACTATGGGAGACAGGAAGAATGCGATCAAGAATTTGCGAAAATCGATGACGCTTGATCCTCCTCCGGGCGTTAAGGCAAATTCTGTAAAGCTGCTGAAGGAGTTGGGCGAAGAAGTTTAAATAACTCCAGACCGTTAAGAAGGATCCCTGAAATTGCATTTCAGGGATTTTTTTTAACTGATATAGTTCCAGATGTTCTTGTGCCGGCTCAATTGGGCATAGGTATAGCGGATGGCCCTGTTAGCTTCTTTTTTTAACCCGGGGTCCTCTTTTAAGATACTAAGGGCATAGTAACGGGCGGTTTTGAGGATGTCATTGTCTTTTACGATATCGGCGATCTTCAGGTTTAGCAAGCCACTCTGTTGTGTCCCCATGAGGTCACCGGGCCCACGCAATCGAAGATCTACTTCCGCAATCTCAAATCCATCGCCGGAACGGACCATGGTCTCCAGACGGGTTTTCGCCTCCTGGGACAGTTTGTGCCCCGTCATTAAAATACAATAACTCTGATCGGCTCCACGGCCCACCCGCCCCCTCAGCTGGTGCAGTTGGGAAAGGCCAAAACGTTCCGCACTCTCCACAATCATTACGGAAGCATTTGGAATATGGACACCAACTTCAATGACGGTAGTAGCCACCATTATCTGGGTTTCCCCTCTTGCAAATCGGTCCATCTCATAATCTTTGTCCTCTGCCTTCATTTTACCATGGACGATGGAAATCTGATAATCCGGCAGCGGAAAATCCCTGACGATACTCTCATAGCCATCCATCAGGTCTTTATAGTCCAGGGCTTCCGATTCCTGGATAAGCGGATATACCACATAAATCTGCCGCCCTTTTTTTATTTCATCCCGTATAAACCTAAAAACCTTAAGTCTGTTCGCATCAAAACGATGCACGGTTTTTACTGGCTTCCTGCCCGGAGGAAGTTCGTCGATCACGGAAATATCGAGGTCGCCGTACAGGCTCATGGCAAGCGTCCTGGGTATTGGAGTTGCAGTCATTACCAGAATATGGGGTGGGATCTCATTTTTGTGCCATAGTTTGGAGCGTTGGGCCACCCCAAAACGATGTTGTTCATCTATGATTGCAAGCCCCAGGTTCTTGAACTGTACTTTGTCTTCCAGGACCGCATGGGTACCGATAAGGAGGTTTAGCTCCCCGCTTTCAAGCTGGCTATGGATGACTTTACGGTCCGATTTTTTAACCGATCCCGTAAGCAAGGCCGTTTTAATGCCAATATTGCCGAGCAATTCTTTAAGGCTATGGTAGTGTTGCTGGGCCAGTATTTCGGTAGGTGCCATCAGACAGGCCTGAAAACCATTGTCAATGGCCAGCAATATCACCATCATGGCAACGATCGTTTTTCCGGAACCTACATCCCCCTGAAGCAGCCGGTTCATTTGTGCATTGCTGCCCAGATCTGCCCTTATTTCCCGAATTACTCTCTTCTGGGCTGCAGTTAGCTCAAAAGGTAAATGCTTCCCGTAGAAGGTATTGAACAGGGGGCCCACGCTATTGAACGGAAATCCCTTAATTCGCTGTTTACGGAGTATTTTTTTTTGGATCAGCTGCAGCTGCATATAAAAAAATTCCTCAAATTTTAATCGAAACTGTGCCCTGGCCAACAAAGCCTGGTCTTTGGGGAAATGGATATTGAATAAGGCATCGCTTTTTGAAATCAAACTCAATTCATTGAGGAGTCTGGGGGAAAGAGTTTCTAAAAACTTGCCATCCACTTCGGAGACCAGTTGTTGCATGAGCTTATTTATGACCCTGTTTGTAACCCCTTTGCTGTTAAGTTTCTCAGTAGAAGGATACACGGGTTGCATGGTAATCCTCAGTCCTTTTTCATGTTCGGAAAGCAACTCCATTTCCGGATGTGGCATGGAAAATTTACCGTTATACCAGTTGGTGCGACCAAATATTACATAGGGGGTATTCAACTTCAACTGATCCCGTATCCATTTCTGCCCGCGAAACCATACCAGCTCCAGCGCTCCGGTCCCATCCACAAAACGCGCCACAAGTCGGCTTCCCTTTTTCTGTTCCACGGTTTTTAAATGCATAATGCTGCCGATCAGTTGTACCTCGGCGTTATTTCTTTGCAATTCATGCACCTTGTAGTACCTCGTCTTGTCAATGTACCTGTTCGGGAAGAAATTGATGAGATCCTGGTAGGTATTTATGCCCAGTTCCGACTGTAATAATTCCGCCCTGTTGGGACCAACACCCTTGAGATACGTGACAGGAGTTTGAAGGAATCGGGAATTCATGTGACTAAATTAGTGCTTACCCCATACAACTGCAATTATACAAAATGCTAAATTTGCTGCAGGATGTGCAATACAATGATCATGACCCACAGGCTTTTCATTCTGATGGTACTTATTTCAGTGCAGGTAAACGGGCAACACCAGCGAGCCGTGGACTTTTCAAGGGCTGAAATTGCCATTGCCATTAATTCCCGTAAGAAAGCGCTGCAGGGGACGGTACATTATTCTATGGAGGTATTGGAAAATGTTGATTCTGTCTTTCTGGATGCCAGAAATATGATATTTTCATCCGTACTTTTAAATGGAAAAAAGGTCCGTTTTAAAAATGACAACCAGCGTCTTGTTGTGCAAAAGAAATTGAAAAAAGGAACGTCCCATGAATTGTCACTTAGCTATGAAGCCCAACCGGTACAGGCAGTATATTTTGTTGGGTGGGATGATGCATTGGCGGGTAACAATCAAATCTGGACCCAGGGCCAGGGTAAATATACCAGTCATTGGCTCCCCAGCCTGGATGATATGGAAGATAAGATAGAATTCGATCTGCAGATCACCTTTGATCCGGAATATGAAGTAATCGCAAACGGCACACTTAAAAATGAGGAGCGCAATGGCTCCCAAAGAAACTGGTCCTTTGATATGGCTCATCCCATGAGCAGCTATTTGTTGGCTTTTGCGATCGGGAACTATGAAAAAACGGAAATTAAATCTGAAAGTGGTATCCCCATACAGCTCTATTATTACCCCGAAGACAGCCTCAGGGTAGAGCCTACCTACAGGCATACCAAGGGGATCTTTGATTTTCTGGAAAGGGAGATCGGGTTTCCCTATCCCTGGCAAAACTACAAGCAGGTCCCCGTACGGGATTTTTTATACGCCGGGATGGAAAATACCGGGACCACCATCTTTTCTGACTCTTATGTTATTGATTCCCTTGCCTATATTGATAAAAATTATGTAACGATCAACGCGCATGAACTGGCCCATCAATGGTTTGGCAACCTTGTGACAGAGAAGGACAGCAGGCACCACTGGCTGCATGAGGGATTTGCCACCTATTATGCCTATCTGGCAGAGAAGGAAATTTTCGGGGAAGAATACTTCCACTGGAAACTATATGAATCTGCCAGTACCCTTAGGGACCTTTCCGAAGATGGAAAAGGGGAAGCACTGACCAATCCGGATGCCAGCAGTCTCACCTTCTATGAAAAGGGGGCCTGGGCATTGCATATGTTAAGGGTAAGGCTAGGGGAGGAGGCATTCAAAAAAGGGATGGTGGCCTTTCTGAAAAAATATCAGTTCCAAAATGCTACGGTACAAAAATTTATGCTTGAAATGGAGCGGGCCGGTGCAACGGACCTTTCTGAATTTGAACGGCTCTGGCTCCGGGAAAAGGAATTTCCCTTTGAGCAGGCCAGCGAATACTTAAAGCGATCTTCGGAAAGTTTGCGATCGTACCTTGAACTGCAATGGGAGTTGACGACAAGCGCAACAAAAAATGAAACGATCATCAAAAAGTATTGGGATCGGAGTACCTCTGACTACCTGAAGAAAAACATCGTAGCCAGGTACCACAAGTCGTTCTCGCCCGGACTGCTGAAAACTGCCTTTGATACAGGGGACGTGGAGATCAGGCAGGCACTGGCCATTGCTTTGCGGGAGATCCCTGCAGGTTTGGAGCCAGAGTTTGGATCCCTTTTGCAGGATAAGAGTTACCTTACCATAGAACACGCTTTGTATACCCTATGGATCCATGATCCGGGTGGAAGGGAGCGGTACCTGGATCAGACGAAAGGGATTATCGGCCTGCCAAATAAAAATGTTCGCATGTTATGGCTCCTCCTGGCGATCCTTACCAAAGATTACTCTGATCCCGGTACATTGGCGGCCTACC
>DATGCB010000177.1:0-2296 GCA_035312365.1 Eudoraea sp.
AGCCATTCGCATCAGAGAAAGTCCCGTTGGAAGCGGCAACCACGTGCACGTTGGCCAGCGGATTGTTCTCCTCATCCAGGACGACACCCGTAATGGTCGCTGTCTGTGCCAGCAGTTCGCCAAAAGGACCCAGCAGAAAGAATAGAACAAGTAGTCTGGAAAATCTCATGAAAAGCTGATACCCATTCTGCCGGGATTTTTTAATATTTAGATTCGGTGAAGGGGATAAGTATGGTTTAAATATGGTTGAACATGGAAACCTTTAGCAATCAATAGATTGCTGCTACATCTTTAACTAAAAACAGACCTGGTTTATTGCCCGGAGATGATTCGTCTATCTCCTGTAAAAACTACTGTTAAAAGTTGTGCTATTGCCTACATTATCAGTGACAATGACCTTTAGGTCACACTGTTGTTTATCCAGAATAATATCGTCGAAGTTATAGGTAATCGTCTTTGTCTTGGGTTCATATTCCATTAAAATCCATTCTCCATTTAGCGTAGCGCTATAGGTATCTATGCCACTTAAGTCATCGGAGATACGAAGGCTGAGATAGCGGTAGTTGTTCAGCCATTGTTTTTCTTTAAAATTCCTTGGCCTGATTTTAGGGGCTATTGTATCCCGTACCAGTGTATAGGTTCCCAGGTTACGCGTTCTTGTGGTGAAGGTTTCACCTCTTTTGTACGTAGATGTATACCCGGGCCTTAAATTCTTATCCAGGCGGGCAATGAAGAGTTGTTTACGTGTCTCAGCCGGGTATTTTGAAACATCAAAGGTGATTGTAAAATTTCTGTGCGCCGCTACTTGGTTGTTGTGGATGCTGATAGTGTCGGCCCCCTTCTTGAGATTTATGTAAAAATCTTTATAAAAGGTATTGGGGGGAAAATACACTTTGGCAGCACCGAGATCATAATTGTTGGGTTTTTTTGCAATAACAAAATGATCGGTTTTCTCTTCTTCCCTGTTATAAAGCAAAGGCTCTCTCTTCCCTTCAACCGGAATGGTCAGCCTGGCCAGATTTCCTTGGAGATCCATTACTACTATTTCCACATGATACGACAGTCCCTCCCTGACGACAATCTGTCCATTGTTGTGTAATGTTTTGTAAATGCTCAGGGAATTCCCCGGTACCCTGTAGCATTTTGTAATACGCTGATGGTGCTTCCCAAAATGGTCGTAATCAATCAGTGTATTGATATATCTGGTTTCCGAGAACGAGAAGGTTTCAAAATCAAATTCGGAATATATTTTGCCATTTACGTTTTGCTGAATGGAGAATACCCCATTCTGATTAGCAGCCAGATCCTGTCTGTCATAGGTATTGATGCCAAAACCAATGGTGCCTGCAGCATAAACCTTATCCGCAAGGAAAGAGCCGTCCTGCTGTTTTTTAAAGTTGAGCTGTATTTTGTCAGCACTGCGGTTGACCTGGGCATCCTCTGAAAGTGGGTAAGCAAACAGTTGCGAAACCACCGGGTTCGTAGCGTCGCGCACTTCCAGGCCATAGAGCAGGGGATTGGTAGGCTTTTCCGAGATACTGCTTCGTATTTCGAAATGTAAATGAGGCCCGGATGAGCTGCCGGAATTACCGGAATAGGCAATAACAGCACCTTTTTCAACCTCGACCTCTCCATAATCGGGAAAAATTTCCACCTCATAGGATCTTTTACTGTATTGCACCTTTTTTACATACTTTTCTATTTCCGGAGAAAATTTCTGAAGGTGCGCATAGACCGATGTATACCCGTTTGGATGTGCTACGTATAATACCTTGCCATACCCCCAGTGAGAAATCTTTATACGGGTTACGGAACCATCACCTATGGCAAAAACAGGTAACCCGCGACGCTGTTGTGTTTTTATATCTATCCCGGAATGAAAGTGATTGGATCTGAGTTCGCCGAAAGTACCGGCCAGGACCAGGGGTATATCCATTGGAGATCTGAAGGCATCCAGGGGGTATTTTTCCTGCCCCTGCAGCGAAAGGGACAACAATAATAGAAAACCAATAAAAGTTAATCTCATAAGACCTAAAGTTGGTGCGAAATTAGTCATTACCAATTAAACGCTCAAACAATAGCTATTTCGTAAATAGGGCAATAGGTAAGCACTTTCGGTCCAAATTAAAAGTGATTGTGAATGTGCTGACTCCTGGTATTGAACGCTTTTTTAGTGTTTAAAGTATTACTTCAGGAATAATTGCTAAAACTATTGCGAAGTCGTAAGATGTGTGTTAACTTTGTTTCAAACGCATTAATATTTGCACATGAGCGAATTGGTGGAAATCGTTGATTC
>DATGCB010000178.1:0-9099 GCA_035312365.1 Eudoraea sp.
TATTAATAGCCGGGACATGTTGTACAACAGCCTTGGAGACATTGGTAAGCTTCCCTTATTTCCCAAAAAATACAACACGCAGCAAGCACTTGCGGAAGCATCCATTTTTATGCCTCCCCGATTTAATAAGAAAAAAGATACAGTTCAATATATTGAACGGCGAACCCTTCAATATAAAGGGAAAGCGTATACCGGGTATTATTTTAAAATCGGCAATAAACAGGATATCAATGCTAATTTTAAAATGCGCCTCATCGTTTATGAGGCCGGTAAACCGCTACAAACCAAGCCTTTTTATAAAAATGAGGGTTTGAGGATCGAGGATACCGATTCAGATGCTGATGCCATGGCCTATGTGACTGAAGCATTTATTTTAAAAGACCGTAAGCGGGCTATAGTATACAGGCCCGACCAGTATGGCAGGTTTGGATATTAGATGACTGATGCCCGAAACCTGAACCCTATTTCCGGAACCAGGTTTAAGTAATTAATGCCGGGTACCATCAAAATGGACCTATGAGTTAGCATCCGAAACGGAGACCATTGCCTATTGCCTCCCTCTTGAAATCAACGGCTGGCATCTTTTGAATATGAGAGCGCCCTGGTAGCTGAAATACGCACAGGAACGGTAGCCGGGGAATCCACCTGGATACTGTCTAATTGCATGGGATTTTTCATATCCAGATCTTCCCTTCCAGGATTCAATTGTTCATCAGTCAGTCTTTCGGAAGCCTTCCATGTGTCACCCAACTGTTCTAATATGGTACTTGTCCAGCCCGAAGGGTGCTTGGCATCAATCCAGATCACATCCCTGTATTCCGCATCAACAAGCGCAAGATCCGGGGTGGCGGCACCATCAAATTGTTTGCCGCTATTCTTCACCGCTGCAATAGTACCTAAGACAAAAAGTCGTTTCCTGCCGGCAATATTTTTAATAAACGGCCGGAACTCCACGGGTTTGTTTACGGTCCAATCGTATTCTTTGCGGGATTCTACGACTTTTAAGGGCATGGCCGAAACACCAGCCATACCTTCCTTTTTAGACGAGTGATCATAATAATACAATCTATCAGTGCCATCTGCCGGAATTATGACACTAAAGGCCAGGCTTGTGCGCTCGTCCCCAATTGGCTCGAGCCCAAACCAATGATAAAGGCCGCTTTGGGCATCAACGTTCATCCCATCAAAATCAAAATCGGTGACATAGGGTTGTTGGTTTTGATCGTCTGCCAATTCAGGGATTTTCACTGCGGTTTTCATATTCCAGGGCAAAGGGTCAGTAAAACCCCCCAGGAATTGCAGGGATTGCGCCTGGATACGTGAGACCTTTTCAGCCAGTGTATTTTGCCGCGTCAAAAAGGGATAGTCCTTTGTTCCCGAAGGTGGTATATAAGTACCCTTTCCTATACTTATACGTTCCAGGTAGTCCTTAAAGGTATGATCTCCCGAATTTATTATCATAACACCCCCATAGGTGGGATAGGGAAAGAAAAAGCCTTTCCACTTGATGAGGCTTACCACCTGCACCCAATGACCCGAATCATCTTTCATATAAAATACATCGCTGGGTTCCATGGTAAACAACTGAAAAATATTAAACCGCTGTACCACGGCATTGTAGGTGTTCCTGCTAAAGGCCAGGGATTCGCCGATGGAAAAAGTAATGGGAATGCGGTTCTCATTTGAAAACCTGGGGAAGGGCGAAGTGCTTTCCACGGCAAAGATCTCCTCGGTATTATCATTGATGCGTTGCCAGGTATATTCCTTGGCAGGTTGTACCGCCATCGTCCATTGGTTGGTGCTGTCTACACGCACCAGTTGCGGAAGCGACACCTCCTGGGTCTCACCGATAGATTCATACGCCATGGTAACGATATTATTAAAAGGCTGTATTCGTTCATTTTGGGTAAGCGGTAATTCGTTGATCTCAACCCTGTTCAGGTTATTGTATACATTATAGGTCTGCATATATTGGTAGAGGTTGAGTTTCCATCCGAAAAACCAGAGTGTTACAAAGAAAGCGGCAATCCCGATAAGGATTAATACCCGCCTGCCGGCCCCCGGAGCCTTCCTGAACCTGCTGATGGCAAACCACAGGAACACCACCCCCAGCAGGATGATAAAAATAAACTTTCGAAGAAACAGCAAGGCCGGTTGGTAATCATCCCTGAGGAAGAATACCGCCGAAAGCAAAACTATCCCTGTTATGATAAGATTGCGCTTTTGCTTTTTCCCTTTTTGCCAGTAGCGTTTTATCATTCTTAATGTATTATGTATTTAATAATTAGTATGAAGTATGGCTCATTTGTTACCTCATGGTTCTATAAAGCCCGGAATCCGGGTACTTATTGGTTAGTATTCATTTAATCATCCCCTTGTCCTTTAACCGGTCCCTGGCTGATTTCCCGGAGGTTGTTTCGGGCCCGGGGGCCGGGGTTTCTTTTTCTGCAACGACGGGTTCATCCCCATCCGTAAGGTCTTCAACAAATTCCTTCCCTTTTTGGAAAACACTTTCGAGATTTTCCTTTTTAGTACTGTCCTGGGCAAAAATCAGGGCGGATGCAACATAGGTCCCTAGGAGCGTTCCAACAATGGCCGATACAAAATATTGTACAAAAAAGGCATTGATGGGCGTTGCGAGGCTGACCAGGGTCGAGGCCAATACAAACAACAATGTAATCCATACGAGGCGGGGCAAAAAGGCCTGTTTGTGTACAAACCCTCTTTTATTTTCAGCGTTCATCTGCAGCCTTTTTGCGTGAGTGAGCCGGTTGGCCAGGCGATACAATTTATTGCTTTTCGATTCCCTCCAGTACCAGATGATACCAAACAGGATGGCCAATATAAATACAATGATTTCCAGTGTCATAATCCAAGCTTTTTAATGATTTTACATTCTAATTTCACTTTTGCCGTCTAAAAGCGTTCTGAAACTGCCTCCCGGCAACAGGGGTCCGTACTACCTGTTTTTTAAGATACAATCGATCACCCAATCTTTATAGGCGGGATCCCAATTGTTGTACGCCTTATAAAATTGTTCCTTGTCATACCAGAAAAGATGCAGGGGGTCATTCGGCATGATCTTTACCAACAACTTCCAGATCAGGTCCTTGTCTTTTTCTTCTAAGGAGGAATGAGGGCTGTGTAAAGATTTTTCATATTGAATATCAATATAATCCTCCATGTTAAGGCTTTTATCAACGATCTTCTTCTGAAAGTAAATCTCCACGCCGGCAATTTTTTTACGGGCCTCAACATCCAATTCGTTGAGGTATTTTTTGGAGAGAAAATGGCTGTCCAGGATTTCTTTAAGACTGTGCTCCTTACTTTTGATGTGTTCAGCAAATCTGTGGTTCTTAATGCGCGTATACCGGGATGTTTTCATGGACTTTTTCAGGTCCTTCTCCATAATAAGATGCTTTACAAGCGTTTCCATCAACTCATTATGATGTATATGAAAGAGCAGGACATCGTTGGCTGTATCCGTTATCGCCTGTTTAAAAACTTTTTCATCTTCAAATACCAAAATGGGCCTTATAAATTCCTTTAGGATAAAAATCCCGCCAAAGGCCCGTGTATAAAAAGATTCGACGTTCATCGTGATCGGTTCCAGGTTTAAATTCCGATAACGCAGATCTCCGTATTTTTTTGCCGTTTGCAGGAGTTCTTTGTGGATCTCCCTGTCTATAAAGTTATTCTTTGCACTGAACAGCGCAACCAGTGCTTCCTGCTCTTCCTTCTTTTTGTGAAGGTCGTACAAGAGATTAAACCGCACCACAATGTTCCGGTATCTCAAAAGATCAAAAGGTTCGTAGAAGGCATCGATATTCTGATCCAAATGGGCAATGATCGCCGAATCCTTAGTAACATCCCGGATCTCCTTTTCATAGGCCGCAAAAATGGCCTGCATTACCTCCCTGTCAAAACTATGGGAGGGCATGTGTACCGCTTTCCCCTTTTGATCCGGGGAAATAAGAATGGCATTGACATTGGCTTCCCCGCTGTTCAGATAAAATTTTTCTTTTTTTTCCAGGGCAATCTCGGGACTCCATCCCATGCCGTCGATAGAAAAGATTTTCAATTTTGTAGGCGGAACCCCCAACAGCCCCAGGCATTCATTATACCGTTTTGCCAACGAACCGGACAGAGGCACCAAATCCCCGCCAAACAATCCTGCCGCCCTTAGTTTTTCCATCAGATCCTTCCTTCAGATTCAACCGTTTTTTGCGCTTCCATTTGCACTTTCAAATCGTGTACCCGCTGGTCAACTTTTCGTTTAAAGTCGGTATCTGCGATGGTTGCCACATTATCCAGATAGCGGATAGTTTCCTGCTTTCTAATATCCGAAAAATTGAGCCCCTTCATATTTTGTTTCATCAATTCTTTAAGCATTACAAGCTTTGTTGCGTAGTCTTTCCTGAAATAAAGCGAGGCATCCTCAAACCATTCCTCCGGAAGGTCAAAATCGGTTAAGCGCAGGGAAACGGCACTTTGTATATTCCGGACATCACGGGACGAGAAAAAAGGAAATGCCTGCTGAATGTTCTTAAACAATTCCGCAAAAAACATATGGTCTGTCGCCTTATGCCTGGTTTCAGTTTGGTCATAAATTTCCATCACCTTTTCTTCCGTGGGCTTTTCGGTCGAATGTAAAATTTCCCCCAGGTTCTTTGCGAGCCCCTGCTCACCCAGAAATTGATAGGAATCCGGATTCTTCATATTGACAAAATCGGGCATTGTTTCATCAAATTTCCGCCACCATAAATAATCCTGATCGATGAAATCCGCGATGGTCCGTGCACCGTCTATCTTAAATCGCCCCTGTACCCGGGAAATCACTGCCTTGTCCAGCATTTCCGGCAAATTGGTAAACAGGCCTATGGCGCTGTTCCCGTAATTGATGGCATAAGCCCCTTCGGTGTATCGTAAAAACATGCCGATTACTTCCTTTACCCCGGCAGAAACACCCTGAGCCGTGCGCTCCTGCAGGTTATTTTCAGCATCGTCTATAGGTGCAAAAATTAGCCTGCCCGGATCCTGCAAAGGCTTCATCCATTGCACCATTTTTTCTGCGGAGCCCCCTTGAAAGGTAGAAATCAGTGTATCTGGCATGGGATGAAATAAAAACGGGATATCCAGGGCGTCACAATGTTGTTTTAAGCGGGTGGCAATAGCCGCTATCAACATACTTTTACCTGTCCCGGGAATGCCATACCCCATAAATACAGGCATAAAACCTCCCAATTCCAAAAAGGGATTTTTCTTGGCCGAAAAGTCATAGCTCAACATCCGTTCAGTCAGCCTCCGCGCGAAGTGTTTGGCATCCCGGTTTCCAACGATCTCCTCGAACTCTATTTTATTGAATTCAACACTCTTCGCCGTGCCTTCAAATACATTTTCCCATCCAGACACGGCAAATTCACTTTTCTCCAATTTATAGGTACGATCTGTTATGGTCTCCGTATATTCCAACGTGCTCAGACGCAACTGGATCTCAGCGATGATAGCTTCAAAAAAGACCACAGTAAAGTTGACAACCTCCTCATCCGACGTAATAATCTCAGGATGACTCAAATATTTTTCATAATAAAAAAGCAAACATGAAATACCCTTTAATGGCGACATCAGGGAGAGTTCCGGGATCCCTGCAAATTTATTCTTCATAACGCTCAGATCGTCCGAGGCGACCGGTTTCAGGCCGTATAATATACGATACGCCGTTCCGTACAACATAAATGCTGTGGCCGTTTGCAGTTTGGAATCATATTCCCTTCGCCGGGAAACATCCAGGGTAGATTTGCGCTCATTTAAGGAGGAAAGGCCCGAGGAATCGTAGTAGCTGTCCTTGAGCCAGATGCCCATGGTAATACCTTCCTGAAGCTCGTAAAGCGAGCGGTTCAAATACAGCGGAATTGCCACAGAATCCGGTAACAACCTTTTTTTTAATGCCAAAATGGTCCTGGAAACCGAGATAACCTCATTGGTAGTTTTCCCACTGGCTTTGGACAGGTAGAGCAGAATAGAGTCATCCTTTTGGTCCCTGTCACGTCTTTTGGCCTTTCCGCCCTGCTCCCATTGTATCCCCTTTAGATAGGAAGACGCTTCGTTTCTAAGAGATTCGAGTTCAGTTGCTTTTATGGGAAAAGTGCTGCTGTGTTCCATTCAATTCAGTTTTAATGCCGGTATTTCTATGGGCTCGCGGGTGAGGGCACTCAGCGTTTCCGGTATATTGTCGTAGAGGGATTGCATTACCCTGTGCGATGTAAACAGATATTTTTGAGGTTTAGATCCTTCCCAGACCTGGAGATATTGCTTATTGAAAAAATTCCCTTTTGCAAAATCCCCTTTGGAAACCACCGCCTCTACGGATAGGGAAATGGCGTAGGCCCCAAGGTCAAACACCCTGTTCGCTATGGCTTTTAAAAGCGCATGGGTCACCTGCAGTTCGTCCTTGGCGAAAACATTGTGCAAAGGGCCCAGATCTATTTTCTTAAGTCTGCTTGGCCAGAGTTTTGGTAATTTTTTGTCAATGGCATATGCCATTATATCCAAACTCATATCCCGGTCCGCCGTGCCCTCCAGAACTTCATAAATCCTGGGTCGGTAATCGTCTACATTTTCTTTGTACAGATCAAAATACATATAGCAGATAAACGGTCTGTTATAGGTAACATCATAAAATGACCAGCTTACCATATATTGCGCAAAATCTTCCTTTACAGGGACAATTTTACCCTGTACAAATCGCTTATAGATAAACTGCTGATCTACTGAAGAATAATAGACCATGGAGGCTGCCTGATGTAATTTTCGCTCCGTAATGGGTTGTTTATCACGCAGTAACGTCTGGAGAAATTCAGCCCTGATGCTATCGATATCGGGCAATTTTTTCATGTGCTCCCGCTTTAATTCCAAATCGTTGTACAGGTAGCGGAATTCCAAAAAATTCGGGAATCCGGATTCGGTTAAATCGACCCGCATTTTTTCTTCATCATCAAAGAGATACTTTATTCGAAAAGCCTCCAGGGAGTAGGTAAGCAGCTCACAATATTGGGTTACCAGCGTAGTTTCCAGTTTACTGCAGATCCGTTCCTCGGCAATGCTATGCACCAATTGCTTAAAAGCGTGTTTTACGATCTGAAAATACGCCTTGTACTGTTCTTTTGTTTCCAGAACAGCACTATCGAAAGGAGTTACAATTTGGTTCAAAGACATAGGGCGATAATTATGAAACTTGCAAGGGACATGTATGGATCCCCGTACAGCATATTAATTCGGTTCAAATTTTCGCAACGGCAGAAGTTTTAACAGGCTCCCATGCGTGCTAACTCAGAAGATCGTCTTCTGAAGGCCTGGGTGGTTCATTAGATTCCCCTTCACCTTCAGGAGCAGCTTTGCCTTCCGATGCATAGTACTCTTCAAATATTTCCTTCATATCTATTCCGTACCGGTTGGCGAAATCTTTTTGGATCTCGGCATCCTTCATCCTGATTTCCTGAAGTGATTCCGCATAGCTCGAATACACTCCTTGCATCACTTTCTCATGTACCGGAATATTATCCATCATCTCCTGGCGTGCCTTGGCACTGGCTGTATGCATGGCAGCAAGGGTCTGCCCGATGTGCTCATCCGTTTTAACCCCAAGGTGCTCCAGAATGGCAGCAAATTCCTGGTCTGTCCGCGCTTTCAGGGCCACGACATACCCGTCGTAATATTTAAGGCGTTCATCCGTATCGCTCTTTAATTTAGCCCTGTGCGATTGAAGGTTGCTGCGAAGGGAAGTCAACACTTTAATAGTAAGGTTGTGTTTATGTACAAAACTATCCTTGCTGGCCGCCAGCGTGGTGTACGCATTTTTAAGGCCTTCCAATTCCTCTACTTCCTGCTCAATTTGCGTAACCCTCCCGATGGCTTCCGAATAGGCTGATGACTGCTTGTCAGCAATTTCTTCCAACTCCTGCCTGGCCTGTTTTAACAGGGAATATTGCTCCTCTAATTTATCTTCGGTCTCCTTTTTTCGCTCAAGGGCCCTGGTATGATTCTTACTGGCCTCCACGATAGCTACCTGGAGCTTGTCTTCAACTTCCCTGATCTCTACTTCCCGGCTTTTAAGCCGGCCCACCGCGGCCTGACTCTTATAGGAAAGCTCATTCAGTAACGTCTGAATGTCGGCCGATTCAATCCGCTCCTGGAACATCTGTTTCGCCTTTAAATCGGCCCCATCCCTTACTTTTTTAGCGGCTTCCAATTCTGTCTGTCGTTTTGCAATCCTGGACTTACGGCCCCAGAGGTTATTCCACCAGTTGTCCCTGACATTTTCGGCTTCTTCCAATGCCAGTTTGGCCCTGTCCAGGTTTTTCTGAGCGTTGTCGATGACTTTTTGTTCATCGGCATTCAGCGTCGAAAATTTTTCAAAAATGATGCCTACCTCATCCTGGTAATCTGTAAGATCCTTGATGGCATCCAAAAGGGATGTCCGGTCTTTCTCAGCCATCCCAACCACATCATCCAGGGTGGCATTTAAAATTTTTTGCCGCATTTCGGGATCGTCTTCCTGTGCCAGTTTAGACTTCATCTGGTCTACAGTCTTACCCCAGTTTACTTCTACCTTATCCTGTTTGGAGGAAGCATCGGTTTCTAACAAGTCAAAATCATCGGACATATTCAAGTTTATTTTGTAAGGTTATATTTTGTGTACAATAAAAATTCAATTTCGGTAAAAATATTGAGTTATAAAACGGAATGCAGTAAAGCTTTAATAGTAGGTCTTGATAATGAGAAAATTGTTACGAAATTATACGATATTCTTTTGTCGCGGAAGAGTTTTATAATGTCTGCAAAAAGCACCCATAGGTATTGTTAACTCAAATATGCACGCGGCTTTTTTGCGGTTCACCCACCGGTCAGGGAAGCAGTGGGTGAACCGGGCTGTGGAGGCTTGCATGACATGCTTATTTAATTGTTTAATTTTACGCACAAATTATTTTCTTATGAGACCTGTCCTGTACTTTCTATGTTGCCTGATGCTGCAGGCTTCGCATGCCCAGAATGTCATATGTTCGCCGCGGGACCAGCAAGCATTTAACGACAAGATTACAG
>DATGCB010000179.1:0-2438 GCA_035312365.1 Eudoraea sp.
GGTCCGTATGGCTGTGGGGACCTCTAATTTTTCGGCCGAAGCACGAACCGTCACCACCCCCTCGTCCACATCCCAGAACGTTCCTTCCGGAACCACCCATTCATCCATGTTGGTGCCGTCAAACAAAACAATGGCATCTGAGGGTGCCAGGGTGTTGGTCTTTCCCGGTGTTACCACCGGAGGCACCGGCTGCCAGACCTCGGTATCTTCCGGTTTATAATCAGTACCCTGACCGTATCCCATGGTTATTGCCAGGATCATTGCTATGAACATACATTGTGTTTTCATCATGTTTGATTTATTTTGGTTACTATTGGCACAGGTGATTGTACATAAAACCCGGGGAAACATTTTTTTGGTGGCTATTGGAACCCTGAAATGAATGGAAATAATACAACTGCAGGGGTTTCCAGGGACATCTTCTTCCAGGTTTGGTCACTTAACTCCACAACCGGTCCCAGGCCCTGATCTTATCCCACTCCGGGGTCGGGGCAAACAGTTTCTCTCCTTGGATCAGGTACTTTTTCACCACTTCTTCGTTGAGGTCCACTCCCAATCCCGGTTTATCGGGAACGGTTACATATCCATCTTTTACAATAGGGCCGTCAAACCCCGTCACAAGGTTTTCCCAGTCTTTCTTATCCACGGCGTGATGTTCGAGCCACATGAAGTTTTCGGTGGCCACGGCGCTATGCACACAGCCCAAAAAGGATATGGGTCCTGCAGCGTGGTGATGCATAAACCCTACCCCGTGTTTAGAGGCAAAATCGCCGATGCGTTTGGTTTCAAGGATCCCCCCTGCGGTATTCGGGTCGGGGTGTACGATATCCACTGACCGGGTTTCTATGAGCTTTTCGAAGCCGCCTTCCAACCTGTAAATATCCTCCCCAGTCTGGGTAGGTGTGGTTGTTGCCTGGGTAATTTCTTTCCATTGCTCGTCGTATTGCCATGGAATAATGTCTTCAATGTACGCCAGATTATAGGGTTCGGTAGCCTTAGCAATTTTAATGGCTTCATTGACCCCGAAATGCCCCCAATGATCCGTACCCATGGGAATGTCATAGCCTATTTTCGCGCGCATCACCTCTAAATACTCCATCAATTTGGCAATCCCTTTATCGGTGATCTGCACCCTGGTAAAGGGATGTTTTGTCAGATTGTATGAGCGGTACTCATATCGATATGGGTTATAATCCGCTTCAGGCGCGTTGATCAGCGCACCGGGAATATCCTTGATTAAATTGATCCCAATATCCATTTTGAGCGCTGTATAGCCCATGTCAATTCTGGCCTGCATCCTTTCGGCATACTCGACCGGGTCCTTGGAAACCGTGGTATCGCAATATACCCGGACCCGATCCCTGTATTTACCCCCGAGCATCTGGTATACAGGGACATTGTACGCCTTCCCTGCCAGGTCCCAGAGTGCCATTTCTACTCCGGAAACCCCGCCACCCTGCCGGGCGTGGTACCCAAATTGTTTGATGATCCCAAACAGCCGTTCCACGTTGCACGGATTTTCACCCAGGATCCTGCTTTTCAGGAAGAGCGCGTACTCTTTGGCGGCGCCGTCGCGTACGTCCCCATGGCCAACAATACCCTGGTTGGTATAGATGCGGACGATCGGCGTCCTGAAGGCCACGTCACCTCCAATTTCGGCAATCCGCATATCGGTGATCTTAAGTGCTGACGGGCTTGAATTCCTGTTTACATTTTGAGTGGTGTACGCCAGCTGCTCATGGGCTGAAGCGCCGGTAAGGGTAGCAAGGCTGAGACCGCCGAGACCTACTTTCTTAATAAATGATCGTCGGTCTTTGCGTTGGATTTCTTTGCATTCAATGTTCCTGGAGTTCATTATTACTGTTATTTAGGTGATTATTATAGCATTCAAAAAGAGCTGTCCGGCGTTTTTGAAAAATTATTAAGGGGTTCCACTCCTTTGATCCATTTTATAAATACCGGAGGTCCTGTAAAAAAGATTCTTAAAGTAAAAGGCCGGTAAATGCATGCTTGCATGGGCAATTCCTCAAGGATACAATATATCACTTCTTTTGAAATTCCCGGTGCCTGCGACCCATTTCTTGACAGATACCGCTTTTTTTTAAAAGAATATGTCGGGTGACAGTGGAATATTTCAGCTGGAAGTTTGGAAAAAACCTACGAGTCCGCAGCATATCTGCACAATTGTCCTTATTTTCCTAAATTCACAACGCAGGCAATTGATCTGAAAAAACGCTCATGAAAACCACCATAATGAAACAAACGGCCTCCTTTTTGATGGTTTCCATCCTGTTATTGAGTTGTTCGGAACGGAAAGTTACATCAGCGGATATTCGGCCTAACATCATCTTCATTCTAACCGATGACCAGCGCTGGGATGCCCTGGGTGCTATGGGCAATACCATCCTGAAAACGCCAAATCTTGACACGATCGCCAA